>NZ_JBDJNS010000003.1:0-216633 GCF_039674545.1 Luteimonas sp. TWI382 | reverse complement strand
CCCCCGCGCTGCGGAGGAAGTGGCCCCGTCTGCGCTGCGAAGGAAGTGGCGCGTCCGCGCTACGCGCGCGAGTCGCGCGGCTTATCTCCCTCCCCCGCATCGCGGGGGAGGGCTGGGGTGGGGGCGCTGTTCGCGGCAAGCCCAGCCTCACCCGATGCCTGCGGCGTCGACCTCCCCCCAGGTGACGCGCGCGCGCCGTTACGCTGCGCCGGCCACGCGCCCGCGCCGCGCGCGTTCGAGGTGCACCAGCAGCAGCGAGATCGCCGCTGGGGTCATGCCCGGGATGCGCTGGGCCTGACCGACAGTCAACGGCCGCACCTGGCCGAGCTTCTGCACGATCTCCGCCGACAGCCCACGCACACCCGCATAGTCGAAGCCGTCCGGGATCGCCGTGCCTTCCTGACGCTGTTGACGTTCGATCTCCACGCGCTGGCGCTCCAGATAGCCGGAGTACGTCGCCTCGATCTCCACCTGCTCGGCGATCTGCGCATCCATCACGCCGGGCCCGATGCCCGCCACGCGCATCAGCGTCGGGTAATCGAGCCCGGGGCGGCGCAGCAGGTCGATCGCGTTGCTCTCCCGGCGCAGCTCGATGCCCAACGTCTCGACGGCGGCCCGGCCCAACGCGTTGTGCGGCGATGCCCACAGCCCGCGCAGGCGCGCGGTCTCGCGCTCGAGCCCCTCGCGCCGGGCGTCGAAGCGTCGCATGCGCGCATCGTCCACCACGCCCAGCTCGCGGCCGATGCCGGTCAGGCGCAGGTCGGCATTGTCCTCGCGCAGCTGCAGCCGGTACTCGGCGCGGCTGGTGAACATGCGGTACGGCTCCTTCGTGCCGTGGGTGATCAGGTCGTCGATCAGCACGCCGATGTAGGCCTGGTCGCGGCGCGGGGTCCAGGCATCGAGGCCCCGCACGTGGCGCGCGGCGTTGAGGCCGGCGATCAGGCCCTGCGCGGCGGCTTCTTCATAGCCGGTGGTGCCGTTGATCTGCCCGGCGAAGAACAGCCCCGCCACCGCGCGCGTCTCCAGCGACGCCCGCAGCCCGCGCGGGTCGAAGAAGTCGTACTCGATCGCGTAGCCGGCGCGGGTGATGTGCGCCTGCTCGAAGCCGACGATGCTGCGCACCAGCGCCAACTGCACGTCGAACGGCAAGGACGTCGAAATGCCGTTGGGATAGATCTCGGCGACGTCCAGGCCCTCGGGCTCGACGAAGATCTGGTGGCTGTCCTTGTCGGCGAAGCGCACCACCTTGTCCTCGATCGACGGGCAGTAGCGCGGCCCGATGCCTTCGATCTGGCCCGAGAACATCGGCGAGCGATGCAGCGCGCCGCGGATGATCTGGTGAGTGCGCTCGGTGGTGCGGGTGATCCAGCACGGCACCTGGCGCGGGTGGTCGGCCTGCGAGCCGAGGAAGGAGAACACCGGGCGCGGATCGTCGCCGGGCTGGATCGCCATCGCGTCGTAGTCGAGCGTGCGGCCGTCGATGCGCGGCGGGGTGCCGGTCTTGAGCCGATCGACGACGAACGGGCGCTCGCGCAGGCGCTGGGCGAGCGTGGTCGCCGGCGGATCGCCCGCACGCCCGCCCGCCGACTGGGCTTCGCCGACATGGATGCGACCGCCAAGAAACGTGCCGGCCGTCAGCACCACGGCCGGCGCGTCGAAGCGCAGGCCGGTCTGGGTGATGGCACCGCGGACCGCGTCGCCCTCGATGACGAGGTCGTCGACGGCCGACTGGAAGATCGTCAGGTTCGGCTGCGCCTCGACGGCCCGACGCACGAACGCACGGTAGAGATTGCGGTCGGCCTGGCAGCGGGTGGCGCGCACCGCCGGACCCTTGGAGGCGTTGAGCCGCCGCCACTGGATGCCGGCAGCGTCGGCGGCGCGGGCCATGACCCCGCCCAGGGCGTCGATCTCGCGCACCAGGTGGCCCTTGCCGATGCCGCCGATCGCCGGGTTGCAGCTCATCACGCCGATGGTCTCGACGTTGTGGGTCAGCAGCAGGGTGCGGGCGCCGGCACGCGCGGACGCGAGCGCCGCTTCGGTGCCGGCGTGGCCGCCGCCGACGACGATGACGTCGTAGCTATGGAAGTCGTTGGGCATCGACGGATTATCCGGCAGGTCGGCCGCCGCCGGCGAGCCGGTGCTTGGCACGATTTCTGCGTACGTTAGAACTGCACCCGGGACGGCGAGCGTCTGAAAGGGGGGCGCGGCTGGAGATTGGAACAGGGCCGGCCATGTACGTCCCGGGGAAGCGCGGGGCCGGATGTCGGGGGACATCCGGCCCCTTTTTCATTGGCTCGTCGCGCTACACACGCATCGTGCGCGGCAGAGCGAAGAGCCGACGCCCGGCGGAGGGCGGAACAGGGGGGATCCGAGAGTCCCCCGCCGGGCATCGACAGTCGTATGACCTTTTCGTCGCAAACCGACGCAATCGGTCAGGCGGGGCCAAGCTTCGCCCGGGAATGCCAAAGGCGCAAGCCCCAATGCAGGCCGACTTCCCGGAATGGGCCGGAGTTCACGAAAGCCGCCAAGCGCAGCAAAACCGGGAGGACCGGGAAAACCGGGGTCAGAGGCGCTTTTCGCCTAGACATCGCGCCATGTCGTCAGCAACGCATGCGCGAAAAGCGACTCTGACCCCGGTTTTTGGGCCGATCAGGGGATGCGCTGGTCGGGGCGGCGGTAGCCGGCGCGCTCGCGTGGGGCCGGGCGCGGGGTGTCGCTGCTCGGCGGACGGCTCGGGGGACGCTGCTCCGGCGGGCGCGCCTGCGGTGGCGGGCGGTAGCCCGGACGCGGGCCGCTGTGGCCGGGACGGCCGTCGCCGCCGCCGGGGCGGCCGCCCCAGTGCCCACCCGGGCGACCCGGGCGATCGGTGTCGGGGCGTCCGGGCCGATCCGGGCGGCCGACACCGGGTCGGCCATCGCCCCAGCCCGGGCGGCCAGGCCCGTGGCCGTGCGGCGGCCGGTATCCGGGTCGTCCGTGTCCGTACCCAGGGCGACCGGGCACGACCGGGCGCACGATCACCGGCGGCGGCCGGTAGTAGCCGCCGCCGTAGTCATACCCGTAGGGCCGGGTGCCGTAGTACGGCGCGCCGTACCCCGCACCGCCGTACCAGCCCGAATAGCGGCCATAGCCGACGCTGCCATAGGGCGCGCCATAGCTGCGATACACCGTGCCGGGCGCGCCGTAGTAGTAGTCGCCGCTGCCGCCGCGGTAGCCATAACTGGCGCAACCTGCGAGGGTGAGACAGGCGACGAGGATCAATCCCTTGCGGATCATGGCGGTCCCCCGGTCGATAAGGGGTCCAGCTTCGGCCGCGCCCATTGAATCGGCCCTTAAGGGCGCCGGTCCGCCACGCGACACGGTCAGGTTGGATCGTGAATCCGCAAGGCCGCTCGGCTACGCTGTCGCGATGCATGCCGCCCTGCCCTTGCCCGACGCCAACGCCCTGCTCGCCGCAGCTGCCCGGCTCGCGCCGGTCGCCCATCTCACACCGGTGCTGCGCAGCCGGGTGATCGACGCAGCCGCCGGTTGCGCGCTGCATTTCAAGGCCGAACATCTGCAGCGCGCAGGCGCGTTCAAGTTCCGCGGCGCCTGCAATGCGGTGCTGGCTCTGGACCCTTCGATCGCGGTGCGCGGGGTGGTCACCCATTCGTCCGGCAATCACGGCGCAGCACTCGCCCTGGCCGCGCATCTGCGCGGCATCGCCTGCCATGTCGTGGTGCCCGAGGGTGCGGTGGCGACCAAGCTGGCGGCGATCGCCAGCTACGGCGCGGTGTTGCACCACTGCGCGCCGACGCTGGCCGACCGCGAGCGCGCCTGCGAACAGGTCCGCGCACAGATCGGCGCCACACTCGTGCATCCGTATGCCGATACGCAGGTGATCGCGGGCCAGGGCACGGCCGCACTCGAACTGCTGCATGCGGCCGGGCCACTCGACGATCTGGTGGTGCCGGTCGGCGGCGGCGGGCTGGCGGCCGGTACCGCGTTGGCGATCGCGCACGCCGCGCCGCAGACCCGGCTGGTGCTGGCCGAGCCGCGCGGCGCCGACGACACCCTGCGCTCGCTGCAGCAGGGCACGCGTGTACACGACCTGGTGCCCGATACGGTCTGTGACGGCCTGCGCGGGCTGCTGGGCGCGCCGAACTTCGAGATCCTCTCGCGCCACGGTATCGAGCGCGGCCAGCCGGTCGAGGTGCTGGCGGTCGACGATGCCGACACCGTGGCTGCCGCACGGCGGATCGCCGTGCACACCAAGCAACTGGTCGAGCCGTCGTCGGCCATCGCGCTGGCCGCGGTGCTGGGCGCGCCGGCGCGCTTCGCCGGCCGTCGCGTCGGCATCGTGCTCAGCGGCGGCAACGTCGATCCGGACCAGCTGCCGTGGCGGCCATGAGCCAGCGGCGTCGACGTCGCCCGCTGCTGCGCCTGTGCGTCTGGATCGCGCTGCTGCTGGTCGCCTGGCTGGCCGGCGTCGCGGGCTGGATCGTGCATGTGGGCAGCCGCGACGAGGCCGGGCCGGCGGACGCGATCGTGGTGCTGGGCGCGGCCGCCTATGACGCGGTGCCCTCGCCGGTGTTCGAGGCGCGCATCGACCATGGCCTGGATCTCTACCGCGCCGGCCATGCGCCGGTGCTGATCTTCACCGGCGGCTACGGCGGCGCCAAGGCGCGGTTCTCCGAGGCGCAGGTCGCACGCCGCTATGCGTTGCGCCGCGATATCCCGGCCTCGGCGATCCTGACCGAGTCGCGCTCGCGCACCACGGTCGAGAACCTGGTCGAAGCGCAGCGGCTGATGCGCGAGCACGACCTGCATCGGGTCATCGTGGTGAGCGACCCGCTGCACATGGCGCGCGCCCTGCGCGCCAGCCGCCGACTCGGCATCGACGCGCTCGGTTCGCCGACCCCGTCGACGCGTTTTCGCACCTTCCGCACCCAACGCGAGTTCCTGCTGCGCGAGGTGTACTTCTTCCACCGCGATCTCTACGAGTCGATCGTTCGCAAGCTAGCTGCATGACCGAAACCCATTCGGCCGCGGTACTCGCGCTGGTTGAAGGCAGCGACAACTCGAGCACCGGCGCGCAGATCGTCTGAGGCGCGACGCACACGCGCGCTCCACGCACCGGGCGTTGTGGGTCAATCGCCGGCTTCGCTGTGGCCCGCAGATGCGTGTCGATCGACCGCGCCGCCGCTGAACGTCACGCGCGAGGATCGGCGCCGCCCCTTTGACATACGCAACGTATGTGAAAGATGATCCGCATCCCAATCCCACTGACCCGTCGCGATGCCGCGCCAGACCCGCCAGGCCATGATGGCGCAGACCCGTGCACTGCTGATTGCCAGCGCGCGTCAGGCGTTCGCACAGGTCGGCTATGCGCAGACCTCAATGGATGCGTTCACCGCCAAGGCAGGCCTGACGCGGGGCGCGCTCTATCACCACTTCGGCAGCAAGGAAGGGTTGCTGCGCGCGGTGGTCGAGCAAATCGAGGGCGAGGTCGCGCTGCGCCTGGAGGCCATCGGTGCAGCCGCCGGCACGCCCCTGGAGGGGTTCCGGCGCCGGTGCTGCGCTTACCTGGAATTCGCACTCGAACCGGAGATCCGACGAATCGTGCTGCAGGACACCCGCGCAGTCTTTGGCGATGTCCCGGCGGCCGCGCAATCGGCGGCCATCCTCACGCTCGAAACGGCGCTGCATACGCTGGTGGACGCGGGCACCATAGCGCCCGTGGCGGCCCCCGCCGCGGCGCGAATGATCTACGGCGCGGTCACTGAAGCTGCGTTCTGGATCGCCGAGTCAGACGACGCCCAGGCAGACCGCCTGGCGGAGGCGCTGCGAACACTCCATCGCGTGCTCGACGCGATCCTTCTCCCCCCGCCCCAAGGGCCGATTCGATGATGCAATGGTCGAACACCGCGACGCGCTTCGGCGCGATCGCCAAGCTGTTCCACTGGACCACCGCGGCCGCGTTCATCGGCGCCTACCTTGTGGTGTACGTCGTGATCTGGTGCATGGACGACACCTCGCCGGCCTCGTTGCCCGTCCTCAACATCCACTGGGCGCTCGGCTTGCTCGTCGGCTTCCTGGTCCTCCCTCGCTTGCTGTGGCGGGCGTGCAATGTCACGCCCGCCCCACCGGCGGCCTCGCGGGCCGAGCACTGGCTTGCCGAAACCGCGCACTGGCTGCTCTACGCCTGCATGATCGTCATGCCGCTCACCGGTTATCTCGGCACCGGGGCGCCGACCGACTTCGGCCTGTTCGTGGTGCCTGGCTTCAACGAGACCGCCGCTTTCCAGTGGCTGTCATCGACATGGCAGCTATCGTGGGAGGCCTTCGAGGCGCCGATCGACGTGATCCACCACGCGCTGGGCAAGTGGGTGGTCTGGGTGATCGTGCTCGGCCATGTCGCAGCCGCCCTGCATCACCACTGGATCCGCCGCGACGACGTGCTGTTGCGCATGTGGCCCGGTGCTCGTAGCGGACGCGCGACGCGCCGCTGACCCGTCCCGCGTCGGCGCACCGTCGATGGCGAAGCAGGCCGCCGCGGGCGTCAGCGCGCAGGCTGGCCGTCGGCCACCAGGGTCAGGCCCTCGGCCAGCAGCCAGCGGGTCGCGAGCACGCGCTGGGGCTGCGGCTGGTCCTTGAGCACGTCGACCATCTGCCGGAATGCGCGGCAGCGCCCTGCCCGGCTGGCCTCGTCGGTCCCGGTCGAAGTGAGCCCGAGCATGAAGCCGTCGTGCAGCAGCGTCGCGGTCACCGCCGCGGCGCGCAGCACCTGTTGCGCGGCGGCCGGATCGAAGGCCTGCGGCTGACCTTGCAGGCCGGTCAGCGCGACGTTGGTGAAGGCATTGGCGAAGCGATTGCGGCTGGCCGGTCCGAGCCGGTCGACGGTGCGCTGGAACGCGGCCAGGTCGCGCGCAGCGTCGGGCTCGAACAGATCGCACAACGCCCGCGCTTCGCCGGGTTCGCGCGAGGCGTGCAGGACCGCCTGGAACAGCCCGTCGATGGCCTCGGGCGCGGCGCGCCGCAGGACATCGCTGCCCGTCGACAGCACCGCGGTGGCATCGATCTGCGACAGGTCGATCTCGTACTGCTGCGCGGACGCCGGCAACGCCGGCAGCCACAACGCGGTCAACAGCAGCACAGCGGTCGGGCGCCAGCGCATCAAGGCATCCACGTAGCGGGAAGGAGGCGCCGAGTCTAGGCGGTGGCGTGCGGCGGCGGATGAACGCCGCGCTCAGGCGCCCATGTAGCGCCCGGGCCGGTGGTTGAACAGCAGCACCAGGTTGAGCACCAGCACGCCGAGCGCCGAGTACAGCACTTTGGAGGGCGGCAGTACGGTCAGCGAGACCAGCATCAGCACCGCGTCGAAGCCCAGCTGCAGCTTGCCCGCACTCCAGCCGCGGCTGCGCTGCAGCCAGACCACCACGATGCCCACGCCGCCCAGGCTGGCGCGGTGGCGGATGAACGACAGGATCCCCATGCCGACCAGCGCACCGCCAAACACCGCCGAGAACAGCGGCGTCATCGAGTCGAACGGTGCCATGCGCGGGATCACGTCGGCGACGACGCCGGTCACGCCGACCGCGAGGAAGGTCTTGAGGGTGAACTCCCAGCCCATGCGCCGCACCGCGATCCAATAGAACGGCAGGTTGAGCAGCACGAACAACAGGCCGAAATGCGCACCGGTCGCGTAGTGCGCCAGCAGCGCCATGCCGGCCACGCCCCCGACCATCAGGCCGCCGGTGGCCAGGATCGACATCCCCAGCGCACTGACCAGGCTGGCCAGGATCAGGCCCTGCACATCTTCGGCGACGGTATGGCGCTGCGGCAGCGGCGCCGGGGCGGCCACGGCCACGGCCGCGGCCACCTCGGCAGCGTCGGGCACGGGGTCGAAAGCGCCAGGGCGGGAATTGGCGGACACAGAAGGGAGATCCGGATATTGTTGCAGCGCAGCATAACGCTTGCGAGCCATCGTCGTCATTGCGCGCGGCACCCCGCCCGCGTCGTGGCGGGACCCATGCCACCGCAGGCGCGCCCTGGTGCGCCCGGCTACGCGGGTGCGATGACGTCCCGGGCGTAACGGGCCGGCGAGACGCCGACATGCCGCGTGAACGCCGTGCCGAAGGTGTTGGCGGTCGCGTAGCCGACGCGCTCGGCGACCTGGTCGAGACTGAAGCCCGCGCCGCGCAGCAGGCGCTTGGCCAGCGCCATGCGCCAGGTCAGCAGGTAGGCCATCGGCGCCATCCCGACCACGCGGGTGAAGCGCGCGAAGAACGCCGAGCGCGACAGCGCGGCCTCGGTCGCGAGTTCGGCGACGGTCCAGGGGTGCCGGGGCCGGGCATGCAGCGCGCGCAGCGCCGCCGCGAGCCGCTCGTCGGCCAAGCCCCGCGCCAGCCCGGAGGCCTCGCCGGCATCGCCGCGGCCGCGCAGGGCTTCGATCAACAGCACCTCGAGCAGGCGCTCGAGCACGACCTCGCGCGCCGGCCGATGCGCGCGCGCCTCCTCGCCGACCAGGTGCACCAGCGCGGCCAGCCGCGGGTCGTCGCGCACGTGCACGACCCCAGGCAGCAGCGAGACGAGAAGCCCTGCGTCGGGCGCCGCGAACTGGCAGTAGCCGATCTGGACGCGCAGATCGACCGGCGCCTCCGGTCGCCCGATGCGCACCAGGCCCTCGCGCACCTGCACCGGCACGGTGGCCGCGACCGCGTCGGCCGCGTCAGGCACGGCGCTGGTGGCCACCAGCGCGTGCATCGCCGGCGCCAGCAGGAAATCGCCCGCCTGCAGGGCGATCGTCGGGCCATCGTCGACCGACAGCCCGCAGGCGCCCTCGAGGACGGCGGCATAGAACGGCTCGCCGGTGCCGTCGCGATGGATGCGCCACGCGCCAGCGCCCTCGAGTAGTTTCGAGAACCGTGCGGCCGGTTGCAGCAGGCCCACGACCTCGGACAGCGGATCGACCATGCAGGACGCTCGGCGTGGAATGGGCGACGTTCGATTCTAGAGGGTCCGGCTGCCGCGCCCTATCGTCGAGGCTCCTTCCCCCAGACAGGCATCGCCCATGTCCACCGTCCTGATCACCGGCTGTTCCTCCGGCTTCGGCTTGCACACCGCGCAGTGGTTTCTCGACCGCGGCTGGCAGGTCGTGGCGACGATGCGCACGCCGCGCGCCGATGCACTGCCGGCATCCGACCGGCTGCGCGTGCTGCCGCTCGATGTCACCGATGCCGACAGCATCGCGCGGGCGGTCGACGCCGCCGGGCCGATCGATGCGCTCGTCAACAATGCCGGCTTCGGCGCGCCCGCCCCGATCGAGCTGACGCCGGCCGATGTCGCGCTGTCGCTGATGCGCACCAACGTCCTGGGCACGCTGGCGATGACGCAGGCGGTGCTGCCGCAATTCCGCGAACGCGGCGCCGGCGTCGTGGTCAACGTCAGTTCGTCAGTGACGCTGCGGCCGCTGCCGCTGTTGGGCGTCTATCGCGCCAGCAAGGCAGCGGTCGAGGCGATGACCGAATCGCTGGCCGTCGAGGTCGAACCACTGGGCATCCGCGTGCGGCTGGTCCTGCCCGGCCGGGCACCGGAGACGCGCTTCGGCGAGAACGCACGCGCGTACCTGCGCGGCGTCGACCATCCTGCGTACGGACCGCTGGTCGAGCGCATAGTCACCGGCTTCCGCGAGACCGGCGGCCCGGTCACCCAGGCCTCGGACGTGGCCGAGGCGATCTGGCGGGCGACGACCGAGCCCGGGACGCCGATGCGGATCGCGGCCGGCGCCGATGCCGAGGCCTGGATCGCCGAGGCCGGTTGAGCCTGCGCCGGCGGCGCGGCGTCAGTCGCGTCGCCGGCGGACCGGGATCGCGCTGGCCGGGAACCGCGCGAGTTCCTCGCCGCCGTCGCGGATCGGCGCCCCCGGCTGCGGCGCCCAGGCCATCGCGGTGATCCATTCCCAACTCGCCGGCAGGCCGTCGGCCTCGCGGAACTGTTCGTAGTGCGCCGCGGCCGCGGCGAAACGCGCGCGTCCGGTCAACGCACGACGGCGACCGGCCAGCGCGTTGGTCGCACCGACCGCGCGCAGCTCGCGCATCAGCGCGGCCATGTCGGGGTGATGGTGGACGGCGACCTCGCGGTCGAGCACCGGATTGCGGAAGCCGGCCTGCATCAGCGCGTCGCCGAACTCGGCGATCGACGCGAACGGGCTGACGTGCGGCACCTCGTCGGCATGGCCGAAGGCCTCGCGCAGTTCGATCAGCGTCTGCGGGCCGAAGGTCGAACACAGCAGCAGGCCGTCGGGGCGCAGCACCCGACGAAAGCCGGCAAACGCGGCTGCCAGGTCCTCGACCCATTGCAGCGACAGGTTGCAGAACAGCACGTCGACGCTGTCCTCGGCGATCGGCAGTGCGCGCAGATCGGCGCAGACCCGGTCGACGGGGCGCTGCAGGCCGAGGCGGTCGCGCCAGCCGGCGCGCACCGGCGCCTGCTGCAGCATCGGCAAGGCCAGGTCCACCGCCACGATGCGCGCCTTGGGCCAGCGCGCGCGCATCGCCAGCGCGGCATGCGCCGGGCCGCTGCCGACATCGAGCACGCAGCCGGGCACGCGGTCGTCGAGATAGTCCAGCGACTCGAGCAGATGCGCCTCGACCTGCCGTTGCAGAGCGGCGGCGCCGGCGTAGCTCGACGAGGCGCGCGAAAACGCCCGGCGGACGTAGGTGCGATCGAAGATGGCGGTCATGGGGTCGGCGATTCGGGGGCGGGGAAACGGCGCGCGCTAGGCCGCGGCCGTGGACAGGAACGCGAGCAGATGCTCGGCCACGGCATCGGCGTGAGTCAAAAACGGCGCGTGGCCGGCGTGCGCGATCGTGTGCGCCTGCGCGCCGGGGGCCTGCGCAGCGGCCGCGTGCATCGCCTGCGGGTCCACCAGCCGGTCGCGCCGACCGGCCAGCCACAGGCTCGGCACGGTGAGCCCGGGCAGTGCCGCACGCAGGTCGACGCTGCGCAGCAGCTGCAGCCCGTCGACGAGCGCATGCGCGGCCGGCTCACCGCGCGCGAAGACTTCGGCGCGCAGCGCGCGCACCTCGCCGCGCGCATCGTCCGAGCCGAAGGCTTCCAGCGCGATGAAGCGGTCGAGCGTGCCGCGGTAGTCCTCGCGCAGGCCGCGCGCGAAGTCGCGGAAGACCTCCGGCGCCATGCCGTGGGTCCAGTCTTCGCCGCGCACGAAGCGCGGACTGGCGCACAGCATGGCCAGTGCGGTCGCCGTGCCCGGGCGGCTCGCCGCAGCCTGTAGCGCGAACAATCCACCGAGCGACCAGCCCAGCCACGGCGCTGGCGGCAACCGCGACGCAAGCGCATCGACCACCGGGGCGAGCGCCAGCGGCACGGTGGCCTCGCGGCTGCGTCCATGACCCGGCAGGTCCACGCAGTAGACGGTGCGGTGGGCGCGCAGGCGCGCGACCAGCGGCGCGAACACGCCGCCATGCATCGCCCAGCCGTGCAGCAGCACCAGCGGCGGCCCGTCGCCGCCGACCTCGATGTGCAGGCCACTGCCGTCGTCGGGCAGCGTGGCCGCGGGGGGCATGTCGTGCATCGTCGGTGTGCCTGCGTGGGTCATGCGCCCTTGTCCCCGCGCAGCGCGCGTGTGCGGCGCGGGCTGCTGGCCGCCGGGCGTGCGACCAGCAGCGCGAACGCGACGATGCCGCCGGTCACCACCAGCGCGCCGATCAGCGCCCGGCCCTGCGGCCAGGCCTCGTGCAGGAACAGCGCGCCCAGCAGCGCGGCGAACAGCAGTTCGGCCGCCTGCATCGCTTCGGCCGCGCCGAGCGCGACCGGGTTGTGCCGGACCATGCCGGTGGCCTGGAAGAACAGGATCGTTGCGATCACGCCGGCGCTCAGCGCCACGCCCGCCGCCAGCCAGACCTGCGACAGCGCGGGCGGGCCGGCCTGGTGCCAGGCGAAGGCCGCCACCACCAGCCACAACGGCTGGCTGGCCAGCGTCAGACCGAACACGCGCTGGGTCGCGCTGAGGTCCTCGCCGGTGCGCTCCAGGTGCAGCAACAACAGGCGGTTGCCCAGTGGATAGGCGATCGCCGCGGTCAGCACGCAGGCCAGCGCGATCCAGCCCGCCGCATCCAGGCCCGCGCCGCCGTGGCCGAACTGCATCAGCAGCACGCCGACCAGGATCGCCGCCGCCACCGCCAGCGCGGCCGGCGGCACGCGGCGACGGGCGTCGCGATAGAGCAGCGGCGCGCACAACATGCCGGCGATCACAGTGAACTGGAAGCTGCCCGCCACCAGCCACGCCGGGCCGCTGGACGCGGCGAACGAGAGCATGCAATAGAACACCAGGAAGCCGATCGCGCTACAGCGCAGCCACGCCCACGGATGCGCGGCGATCGCACGCAGGACCGGCGCGGTGCCGCCCTGCCACGGCATCAGCGGCAGCAGCAGCGGCAGGGTGATGAAGTAACGCAGGCAGGCGGTCCAGGCCCAGTGGCCGCCGCCGCTGGCGCTGGCGCGGTTGAGCACATAGGTCAGCGTGAAGAACAGCGCCGAAGCGAGTGCGATCGCCACCGCCAGCAATGCGCGGCGGGTGTCTTGGGGCTGCGTGCTCATGCCGGGATCGCAGACGCTGTCGGTGCCAGCGTATCGCGCGCAGCGGCGAGCGCATCGACCAGCGCGTCGATCTGGGCGTCCTCGTGGGTCGCGGCGAGCGTGATGCGCAGTCGTGCCTGGCCCTCGGGCACGGTCGGCGGGCGGATCGCCGCGACCCAGAAGCCGGCCGCATCGAGGGCCTGCGACAGCGCGAGCGCGGTCGCGTTGTCGCCGCAGCACAGTGGCTGGATCGGTGTGTCGGACGGCATCAGGTCCAGGCCCGCGCGCGCGGCGCGTTCGCGCAAGCGCTGCACCAGCGCGCCCAGCCGCTCGCGGCGCCAGTGCTCGTGGCGCGCCAGCCGCACCGCGGCCAGCGTCGCGGCGGCCTGCGCCGGCGGCAGTGCGGTGGTGTAGACGTAGGGCCGCGCGGTTTCGGCCAGGTGCGCGACGAGGTCGGTATCGCCGGCCACCACCGCGCCGTAGCCGCCGAGCGCCTTGCCCAGCGTCAACAACTGCAGCGGCACCGCGTCGACACCGAGGCCGGCCTGGGCGACGCTGCCGCGGCCATCGGGCCCGCACACGCCGATGCCGTGCGCGTCGTCGACGTACAGCAGCGCCTGCTGCGCCTGCGCGACCGCGGCCAGTGCACGCAATGGCGCGATGTCGCCGTCCATGCTGAAAACGCCGTCAGTGGCCACCAGCGCCGCGCCGCCCGGCAGGCCCTGCAACTGGCGCAGCGCGCCTTGCGCGTCGCCGTGCGGGTAGCGGCGCAGCCGGCAACCGGCCAGCCGCGCAGCGTCGATCAGGCTGGCGTGGTTGAGCCGGTCCTGCACGCAGGCATCGTCCTCGCCCAGCAGCGCCTGCAGCACCGCGAGGTTGGCCGCAAAGCCGCTGCCCAGCAGCAACGCCGCCGGCACCTGCAGCCAGTCGGCGACCTCGCGCTCGAGCGCGACATGGCGGGCGTGATGACCGCAGACCAGGTGCGAGCCGCCACTGCCGACGCCGTCCTCAGTCGCCGCATCGCGCAGCGCCGCCGCCACCCCCGGATGCTGGGCAAGGCCGAGGTAGTCGTTGCCGCAGAAGTTCAGCAGCCAGCGGCCATCGACCTCGCAGCGCATGCCGTCGCGGCGCGCGACCGTGCGCCGCCGTCGGCGGGCGTGGCGGGCCTCGCGCGCCAGCCGCGCCGCGCGCGCGCGTTCGCGCAGGTCGGGCCGCTCAGGCGACATCGCCGCCCGCGTCCGCGCGTGCCGACGTCATGCCGCGCAGCTCGCCGGGTGCTGCGGCAGTTCGATGATGTCGGCGTGCACGGTGCCCGGGTGGTCGTGATCGGCGGCATCGACCATCACCTGCATCGGCCGCAGGCCCAGGCGCGCGAACAGCGCCAGGTCGCGCTCGGTGTCGGGGTTGCCGGTGGTCAGCAGCTGCTCGCCGTAGAAGATCGAGTTCGCGCCGGCCAAAAAGCACATCGCCTGCAGCTCGTCGCTCATGTCCTGGCGCCCAGCCGACAGCCGCACCATCGAGCGCGGCATCAGGATCCGCGCGACCGCGATCGTGCGCACGAAGTCGAATGGGTCGATCTGCTCGGTGCCATGCAGCGGGGTGCCTTCGACCTGCACCAGCCGGTTGATCGGCACCGAGTCGGGATGCGCCGGCAGGTTGGCCAGCGTGCGCAGCAGACCGGCGCGCTGGCGGCCACTCTCGCCCATGCCGACGATGCCGCCGCAGCAGGTCTTCAGGCCCGCCTCGCGCACGTGCTCGAGGGTGTCGAAGCGGTCCTGCAATTCGCGCGTGCGGATGATCGCGTCGTAGTACTCGGGGTCGGTGTCGATGTTGTGGTTGTAGTAGTCCAGGCCCGCGTCCTTGAGCGCGCGCGCCTGCTCGCCGCTGAGCATGCCCAGCGTGGCGCAGGTCTCCAGGCCCAGCGCTTTGACCTCGCGGATCATCGCCGCGACCTTCGGGATGTCGCGGTCCTTGGGCGAGCGCCACGCCGCGCCCATGCAGAAGCGGGTCGCGCCGGCGGCCTTGGCCTGGCGCGCCTTCTCCAGCACCGCCTCGGTGGCCATCAGCTTGGTCGCATCGACGCCGGTGTGGTAACGCTGGGCCTGCGGGCAGTAGGCGCAGTCCTCCGGGCAGCCGCCGGTCTTGACCGACAGCAGCGTGCTGACCTGGACCTCGGCCGGATCGAAGTGCTCACGATGCACCTGCGCGGCGCGGAACAGCAGCTCGGTCAGCGGCAGCGCGAACAGCGCCTCGACCTCCGAACGGCTCCAGTCGTGACGCAGGATGGGCTGGCCGGCGGTATCGCGGGCGTGGCTGACAACGGACATGGCGGTTTTCCGACGGTCGCGGCGGGATAGGGCCGGCAGTCTGGAAAGCATGACGCAGGCTGTCAACCAGACGCCGGCCTCGCTGGTTGACGAGCGCCGTGCCCATCGCTGGCTGCGGCGGCTGTTCGCGGCGCGCTGCCTGGTATGCGAGGCACGCGGCGACGACGGCCGCGCGCTGTGCGCGGCCTGCGCGGCGGCGCTGCCGTGGACCGGGCCGGCCTGCGCGCGCTGCGCCGTCCCGCTGGCGGCCGGCGACACGCTATGCGGCGGGTGCCTGCGTCGCCCGCCGCCGCTCGATGCGACCTACGCGGCCTTCGTCTACGGCTTCCCGGTCGACCGCCTGCTGCCGCGGCTGAAGTTCCATCACGACCTCGCCGCCGGTGCCCTGCTCTCGGCATCGATGGCGCGGGCGCTGGCCGCGCGGCCGCGGCCCGACGCGCTGGTGCCGGTGCCGCTGCATCCGGCGCGGCTGCGCGCCCGCGGCTACGACCAGGCGCTGGAACTGGCGCGTCCACTGGCCCGCGCGTTGGCGCTGCCGCTGCGTGCCGACCTGTTGCGCCGGTCCCGGGCGACCGCGCCGCAGTCCCGGCTCGATGCACCGGCGCGGCGCCGCAATGTCCGGGGCGCCTTCGTGGCGACAGCACGTGGCGCGTTGCCTGCGCACGTCGCACTGGTCGACGACGTCATGACCACCGGCGCGACCCTGCACGCGGCCGCGCTGGCGCTGCGTCGCCTGGGCATCGCACGCGTCGATGCCTGGGTCTGCGCGCGGGTGCCGTGAGCGCGGCAGGTAGGATGGGCCGACGTCCCCACACGGTCCTGCCCATGTCGAGAGCACGCCTGCTGCCCCTCCTGCTTGCCCTGTCCGCGCTCGGCGCGCTGTCCGGTTGCGTCGAGCGACCCGCCGAGTCCGCGGTTTCCGAGCGCTATGTCGACATTGAATTGCACCTGGAGCCCGCGCGCGATGCGCCGCCGGGCAGCGAGACGACCCGCGCCTGGACCACCGACGACGGCCGGACGCTTCACCTGCGCCACGTCGATACGATCCCCGGCGCCGATGTCCGCTCGGTCCGCGCCGAGGTCCTCGGCGATCGTCCCGCGATCGTGGTCGAACTCACCCCGCCAGGCGCCGCCCGACTCAAAGCACTGACCACCAACCATATCGCCCGGCAGCTGGGCCTGGTCGCCAACGACAGACTGCTGATCACCGCACGCATCGCCGGCCCGTTCTCTGACGGCTTCCAGGTGTCGACCGACACGCTCGAGGACGCCGAACGCCTGCGTCGCGCGTTGGTGGTCGGCGACGACCGGTAGCTGCCCCCACCCCAGCCCTCCCCCGCAGGCGGGGGAGGGAGCGAAGCGCGCGCACTTTGGGAGAGCGCTCGATTGGACGAGGAGGACTGGATGACGTGCGCAATGCTCCCTTCCCCGCCTGCGGGGGAGGGCTGGGGTGGGGGCGACCGCACGGCCCCGCCGCCAACGTCCGGTCGTCAGCCGCGCAGCGCGCGGGCGTGGTGGGCGATGTGGTCGCCGATGAAGCTGGCGATGAAGTAGTAGCTGTGGTCGTAGCCGGGTTGCATACGCAGCTCCAGCGGATGGCCGGCGGCGGCGCAGGCGGCCTGCAGCAGTTGCGGGCGCAGTTGGCCGTCGAGGAACTCGTCGGCCTCGCCCTGGTCGATCAGCAGCGGCAGGCGCTCGCTCGCGGTGGCCACCAGCGCGGTCGCGTCCCAGGCCTGCCAGGCGGCGCGGTCGTCGCCGAGATACGCCGAGAACGCCTTCTCGCCCCATGGCACCTGGCTGGGCGCGACGATCGGCGAGAACGCCGACACGCTGCGGTAGCGCCCGGGGTGCTTGAGCGCGATCACCAACGCGCCGTGGCCGCCCATCGAATGCCCGCTGATCGCGCGCGCATCGGTGGTCGGGAACTGGGCTTCGATCAGCGCCGGCAGCTCGCGCGCGATGTAGTCGTGCATGCGGTAGTGCGCCGACCACGGCGCCTGCGTGGCATCGACGTAGAAGCCGGCGCCCTGTCCGAGGTCGTAGCCCTCGGCGTCGGCCACGCCCTCGCCGCGCGGGCTGGTGTCGGGCGCGACGACGATCACGCCATGCTCGGCGGCGTAGCGCTGCGCACCGGCCTTGGTGATGAAGTTCTGCTCGTTGCAGGTCAGGCCGCTGAGCCAGTACAGCACCGGCCGCGGGCCGTGCTCGGCCTGCGGCGGCAGATAAACCGCGAACCGCATGGTGCAGCCGAGCGTGTCCGAGGCGTGTTCGTAGACGTCCTGCCAGCCGCCGAAGCTGGCGCGATGTTCGATGCGTTGCATGAGGCGCTCCTGCATGCCGGCCTTAGCCGGCCCGTGTATTGATCAGTGCATCCAGCTGCGAGAGAAGGCGCAGCAACGGTTGTGCGTCAGGCTGGCCGTCGAGATTGCGATAGGCGGCCACCGCCACGTCACTGCGCGTTGGCCATTGGCCATCGGCGCGAGCCTCGTGCAGGCGTGGCAGGAACACCTGCGCCAGCCAATGCTCGAACGGCATCTCGTCAATGCCGAACGGTGAATCCACCGCGCGCGGCGCCCCGACCTCGCCCTCGACCCAGCCCAGCGCGCGCAGCGCCTGCTCGATCGGCTCGACCAGAGGCCGCGCGCGGATCGACCGCACGCGACCCGCGCAGGGCGTCGAACCAGCCCACGCTGCGGCTCAGTAATGGACGACCGAGCGGATCGACTTGCCTTCGTGCATTAGGTCGAAGGCGTCATTGATCGCGTCCAGGCCCATCGTGTGGGTGACGAACGGCGCCAGTTCGATCTCGCCCTTCATCGCATCCTCGACCATGCCCGGCAGCTGCGAACGGCCCTTGACGCCACCGAACGCGGTGCCGAGCCACTTGCGCCCGGTGACCAGCTGGAACGGCCGCGTGCTGATCTCCTGGCCGGCGCCGGCGACGCCGATGATCACGCTCTGGCCCCAGCCGCGGTGCGCGCATTCGAGCGCGGCGCGCATCACGTTGACGTTGCCGATGCACTCGAACGAATGGTCCACGCCCCAGCCGGTCATCTCGACGATCACCTGCTGGATCGGCTGGTCGAAGTCCTTCGGGTTCACGCAGTCGGTGGCGCCGAACTCGCGTGCCAGCTCGAACTTCGACGGATTGGTGTCCACGGCGATGATGCGACCGGCCTTGGCCTGACGCGCGCCCTGGATCACCGCCAGGCCGATGCCGCCCAGGCCGAAAACGGCGACACTGTCGCCTTCCTGCACCTTGGCGGTGTTGTGTACCGCGCCGATGCCGGTGGTCACACCGCAGCCCAGCAGGCAGACGTGCTCGGGGTTGGCGTCGGGATTGATCTTCGCCAGCGAGACCTCGGCGACGACGGTGTACTCACTGAACGTCGAACAGCCCATGTAGTGGTAGATCGGCTCGCCGTTGTACGAGAAGCGCGTGGTGCCGTCGGGCATCACGCCCTTGCCCTGCGTGGCGCGCACGGCGACACACAGGTTGGTCTTGCCCGACTTGCAGAACAAGCACTCGCCGCACTCTGCGGTGTAGAGCGGAATCACGTGATCGCCCGGCTTGACCGAGGTCACGCCCTCGCCCACCTCGACGACGATGCCCGCGCCCTCATGGCCGAGCACCGCGGGGAACAGCCCTTCCGGATCGTCGCCCGACAGCGTGAACGCGTCGGTGTGGCAGACACCGGTGTGGGTGATCTTCACCAGCACCTCGCCGGCCTTGGGCGGCGCGACGTCGATCTCGACGATCTTCAGCGGTTGCCCGGGGGCGAAGGCGACAGCAGCACGGGATTTCATGGCGATGACTCCAGGGAATGTCAGGAAAGGAATGCGCGGGCGATGGGCCGCTCAGCGCAGGTAGGAGCGGACCAGCGCGATGGCGTCGTCGATCGAGGCCTGCCGCCGGTCGGCACTGCTGGCCCCGGCGAGCTCTTCGCGCAGATGACTTTCGAGCACACCGGCCATCAGGCCGTTGACCGCGCCGCGGATCGCGGCGAGCTGCTGGAGCACCGGCGCGCAATCGGTCCCGGCTTCGAGCGCGCGCTCGAGCGCGTCGAGCTGACCGCGCATGCGGCGCACACGGGCGAGCACACGCTTCTTTTCCTCGGGCGAATGGGGCATGGCCGGCCTGCGGACTCGGTACTGGGGTGGAGTATATCGCGATGAATGCGAACTCGTGCAACTCGCCTCGCGCGCGTCTTGAACAATGCTGTGCCCCGGGCCGGACATTGGCGGCTCGAGACGCGCGCGCGACGCATGCCAACGGCGCGCGTCGGCAATACACGGCGAGAAGGGGCTCACACGCAGGGCGCCGATCGCCTCACCACTCGCGCGGGTCGAGCGCCAGCGCCCTGAGGATCGCGTCGCAACCGCGACGTCGACGCTCCCATCGCAGTGCGCCGACGTGGTCGCCCGCGCGACGGAGGCGCGGCTCAACCGGTGTTCTGGATGCCTGCCGCGATGCCGTTGACGGTCGAGATCAACGCACGCAGCAGGTCGTCGTCCTCGCGGTCGGCCACGCGCCAGCGGCGCAGCAGTTCGACCTGCAGCAGGCTGATCGGATCGACGTAGGGGTTGCGCAGGCGGATCGACAGCTGCAGGCGGTAGTCGTCGGCCAGCAGCGTGTCCTGGTCCTTGAGCAGCAGGATCGCGTTGCGGGTGCGGCAGAACTCCGCCGCGATCTCGGGGAAGAACACCGCATGGGCATCGCCGGCCAGCTGCGAGTAGCGCTCGAAGATATCGATGTCGCTCTTGGCCAGCAGCATCTCGACATCGTCGAGCGCAGCGCGGAAGAACGGCCAGTCGCGCGCCATCTCCCTCATCGCTTCGCGACCGTGGCGCTCGATGCCGTGCATGAGCGCGGTGCCCAGGCCGTACCAGCCGGTCAGGCCGGAGCGGTTCTGCGCCCAGGCGAACACCCAGGGAATCGCGCGCAGGTTGGCGATGCCGCCTTCGCGTCGGCGCGAAGGCCGCGAACCGATCTGCAGCCGCTCGATGACATCGATCGGCGTGGCGGCGCGGAAGTAATCGGGGAAGTCCTCGCGCTCGTGCACCATCGCGCGGTAATGCGTACGCGAGACCCCAGCCAGCTCGCCCGCCAGGTCCCGCCAGGCATCCTCGCGCGGGTCGGCCGGGCGCGGACGCAGCGTGGCCTGCAGCACCGCGGCGGCGGTCTGCTCGAGGTTGCGCAGCGCCAGCGCGCGGATGCCGTATTTGCGATGGATCACCTCGCCCTGCTCGGTCACCCGCAGCACGCCGTCGACCGAGCCGCGCGGCGCGGCATGGATCGCGCGTCCGGTCTTGCCGCCACCGCGGCTGACCGAGCCGCCGCGGCCGTGGAAGAAGGCGATGCGCACCCCGGCGGCCTGGGCCAGTGCGGTCAGTTCGACCTGGGTGCGCTGCAGTGCCCAGCGCGAGGCCAGCAGGCCGCCGTCCTTGGCGCTGTCCGAATAGCCGAGCATCACCGTCTGGCGATTGCCGCGCGTAGTCAGGTGCGCCCGATAGCGGGGATCGTCGAACAGCGCGCGCATGACGGCCGGCGCCGCCTCCAGGTCGTCGACGGTCTCGAACAACGGCGCGACGTCGAGCGGCACGTTGCCGTTCTCGACGCAGCCGGCGATGCGCGCCAGCGCCAGCACCGCCAGCGCATCGGCGGCGCTGCGCGCCATCGAGATGATGTACAGGCCGGTCGCGGATTCACCATGACTGCGGCGCAGATCGGTGACCGCATCGAACACGCCCAGCGTCGAGGCGACGGTCGCGTTGGACAGCGCGCCGTTGGCCTTCGGGGGCGCATCGAGCATGGCGTGCAGACGCTCGACGCGCGCCTCGACCTCGAGCGCGGACCAGTCGCTGTCGTCGATGCGGCCGAGCACCTCGTCGTGCACGGCCGAATCCTGGCGCAGATCGAGCGCGGCGAGATGGAAGCCGAACGTACGCACACGCCACAGCAGGCGTTCGAGCGCGAACAGGCCGGCGTGATCGCCACGGTTGCCGCGCAGGCTCGTATCCATCAACACCAGATCGGCGAGGAACGCATCGGCATCCGCGTAGCCGGCGCGGTGATCGGCATCGGTCAGGCGCAGTCGCAGCTGCATCAGATCGAGCAGGCGCCGGTACGGCATGTCGGCATGGCGCGGGTTGAGTGCGGCCTCGGCGTCGGGCAGGCGGCGCCGGTAGTCGTCGACTCGCGCCATGATCGTTTCGTCGATCGTGGCGCGGCCCAGTGTTTGCGTGAGCACATTGCCGAGCCCGCGCAGGTCGCGGCGGTACTGCGCCAGCGCCTGGCTGCGCTGGGCGCCGAGCGCGGCGCGCATGGTGTCGGCGTTGACGTTGGGATTGCCGTCCATGTCGCCGCCGACCCAGGTCCCGAAGCGCAGCACCTGCGGCAGCGCCGGCCGCGTGCCGTAGACGCGTTCGATCGCGTCGCCGAGCGCTTCGTAGAACACCGGCAGTACACGGTAGAGCACATTCGACAGATAGAACCCGACGTGGTCGACCTCGTCGGCGACGGTGGGCTTGCGCGCGGGCGACTCGGAGGTCTGCCAGGCAGACGCGAGTGCCAGCCCGATCCGGGCATCGTCGGCCCGGCGTTCGGTCGGGGTGCGTTCGCGGTCGATGTCGGCGATCAGCCGCTCGACGATCGTGCGCTCCTTTTCCAGCAACACCCGGCGCACCGCCTCGGTGGGATGCGCGGTGAACACCGGCTCGACGTGCAACCGCGAAAGGCAGGCCTGCAGGTCGTCGAGCGTCACGCCATCGTCGTGCAGTGCGCGCACCGCCGCCTCCAAGCCACCGGGCTGCGGCGCGTCGCTGGCGCGCTGGTAGTCGCGGCGACGGCGGATGCGGTGCACACGCTCGGCGAGGTTGACCGCACCGAAATAGGCGGCGAACGCGCGCACCAGCGCCTCGGCATCGTCGGTGGCGACTTGCGACAGCCCCTCGGCCAGCGCATCGACCGGCGTACCGGACTCGCGCCGTGCGATCGCCGCGCGCCGCAGCGCCTCGACGCGCTCGAGCAGCGCCGGCGAGGCTTGTTCGGCGAGCATGTCGCCGACCATCGCGCCGAGTCGGCGGACATCGTCGCGCAGCAGGGTATCGGTACGCGCGAACTCGACTTCGCGCAGCGGCAGGGCGGACTCTCGGGTGGCGTCTGGCGTCATCCCGACAACTTACACAAGCCGGGCCCGTGGTGGGTGACGGCCGCGCGTCAGTAGGCGAACTCGCGGAACACGCGATCGATGTCGCCCTGCCAGGGGCCGTGGTAGAGCGCGAGCTTCTGCTCGGCCGGGGTCTGCCCCGACTCGGCGATCTCGATCAGCGTGTCCAGGAACACGCGCTCGTCCTGGCCGTCGCCGTTGTGGCGGGCGCGACGCTGCAGGCCGGCGGCGGAGATCTTCAGCGCCTCGACCGCGAGATCGCGCAGCGTGCCCGTGCGCCACGGCGTGGCGAGCGCCTGCCGGGGCACCGCGTCGCGCAGCGCGTTGCGCTCGGTGAGCGTGAGGTCGCGCACCAGGTCCCAGGCGGCATCGAGCGCGGTGTCGTCGTAGAGCAGGCCAACCCAGAACGCGGGCAACGCGCACAACCGGCTCCAGGGGCCGCCGTCGGCGCCGCGCATCTCCAGGTACTTCTTGAGCCGCACCTCCGGGAACGCGGTGGTCATGTGATCGGACCAGTCGCGCAGCGTCGGCAGCTGACCGGGCAGCGCCGGCAGCCGGCCGCGCAGGAAGTCGCGGAAACTCTGACCGCTGGCGTCGTGGTAAACCCCATCGCGATAGGAGAAGTACATCGGCACGTCGAGCAGGTAGTCGACGTAGCGCTCGTAGCCGAAGCCGTCCTCGAACACGAAATCCAGCATGCCGGTGCGATCGGCGTCGGTGTCGGTCCAGATGTGCGAGCGGTAGCTGAGAAAGCCGTTGGGCTTGCCTTCGGTGAACGGCGAATCGGCAAACAGCGCGGTCGCCACCGGCTGCAGCGCCAGCGACACGCGGAACTTCTTGACCATGTCCGCTTCGGACGCGTAGTCCAGGTTGACCTGCACCGTGCAGGTGCGGGTCATCATGTCCAGGCCGAGCGTGCCGACCTTGGGCATGTAGTCGCGCATGATCCGGTAGCGGCCCTTGGGCATCCACGGCATCTCGTCGCGCCGCCACTTGGGCTGGAAGCCCATGCCCAGAAAGCCCAGGCCGAGCGCTTCGGCGACCGCGCGCACCTCGCGCAGGTGCGTGTGCACCTCGCTGCAGGTGGCGTGGATGTCGATCAGCGGCGCGCCCGACAGCTCCAGCTGTCCGGCCGGCTCGAGCGTCACCGACGCACCGTCCTTGAGCAGGGCGACAGTGCGGCCGTTCTCGTCGACCGGCGCCCAGCCGAAGCGAGTGAGCCCGGTCAGCAGCGCCTCGATGCCCTGCGGTCCATCGAAGGTCGGCGGGCGCAGGTCGGACAGGCGGAAGCCGAACTTCTCGTGTTCGGTGCCGATGCGCCAGTCGGCGGCCGGCTTCTCGCCCGAGGCCAGCACCTCCACCAGTGCGTTGCGGTCGGTGATCGGCGTATCGGCGACGTGGCTGGGGCTGGACAAGGCGATGATGCTCGGCGGAAATGGCGGGGACAGCCGCAGGCCAGCCGCGGAATCCGCGCACTATACCGGTTGCTTCGGCGGCGATCGTTGAGCGGATCGGGCCGCAGATTTCCGCCGATGCAGCGCTCGCCCCGGCGACGCCGGACGGCTGCCGGGGCGACCGCACGATGCCCGGCGCGTGGCGCGGTCGTATTCACGTCCAGATGAATGTGGGCAGGCGCAGGCGCGTCCGATCATCCGTGACTCCAATCACAGCCAGGCACCGGGTTTGCGCCCATAGTGGTCGCTCGCGATCGCTGCGACATCGTGTCGCACCGCGCTGTCGCACGCCGTATCGGCTGGATGCCAGTCGCCGCATGTCGCGACGCAGGACAGGGAGGTGCTCCGAGGTCATTGCTGTATCGACGCATCGCATTGGCTGCGCGCCGACCGGCATCGATGCCGCATCGCCTTCGACGCCATGCCGGACCGCACCGCCGGGCGGCCCGGGGTATTTGCGACACGCTCTTTCCGGCGCATTCCCTCTCGAGGACCATCCATCGACACAAGGAGTTTTACGATGAAGCATGTGACCGTACTGGGGTTGACCCTCGCGCTGGGCGCATTGAGCGCCAGCGTCGCGAGCGCCGAGCCCTTGAAGTTCGAAAGGTTGGGCGAGAAGGCCCGGTTCATCCACGGCGACGACCTGGTGACGGGCATCCAGCCCGAGAACGCCGCCGCCGGCCGGCCTCCGACCCTGTTGCAGAAGGCCGCGGGCCTGACCACGATCATGGCCACGCGCGAGGGCGACCAGTACATCGCGACGATGGACCCGCGCGACGTCGCACTGTTCGAGCAGGCGATCGAGGCCCTGGAGGTCCTGGGCCGCACCCCCGCCGCAACGCCCGGGATGCCCCCCTCGCTGCCCCGGACCGACGGCCTGCCGACGGTTTCGCCCAAGGTCGTCATCGGCGCCGACAATCGCGTGCAGGTGACCAACACCACCGTTGCACCGTTCTACAACATCGGCCGCATCGGCATCGGCTGCACCGGCACGCTGATCGGGCCGAAGCATGTGCTCACCGCCGGGCATTGCGTCTCCAACGGGGCGGGCAGTTTCTATTCCAGCCTCAACTTCACTGTGGCGCAGAACGGCAGCTACCAGCCCTGGGGCACGACGTCCTGGAGCCGGGTCATGACGACCGCCGAATACCACAACGGCGGCAACACCAACTACGACTACGCGCTGATCGTGCTCAGCGCGCCTGCGCACGGCGGCTACGCGGCCTGGGGCACCTACGGCGGCGGCACGCACACCATCACCGGCTACCCGGGCGACAAGCCGTTCGGCACGATGTGGCGGCACTCGGGCACGGTCAACACCAGCGGCTCGTTCCGACTCTGCTATACGATCGACACCGCCGGCGGCAACAGCGGCAGCGGCATCTACGACAGCGGCTATGTCGTGCGCGGTGTGCACACGACCGGCTCGTCGAGCCAGAACTGCGGGACACGGATCACTGCCACAGTGCAGAACACGGTGCAGAACTGGATCTCCGCCAACCCCTGACCGGCGCGTTGCCGTTGCAGGCCGACAACCGCCATGGCGTCCCGGGCACGGGCGCCATGACGTTCCTTCCAGACGCCACGGGAGACGCCATGAAATCGATGCTTGCCGCCCTCGCCCTGCCGGTGCTGCTGACCGCCTGCGGCGCCACGCCCCCGTCCACCCAGCGCGCACCGCTGGAAGCGGCGACGATCGCGGGCAGCGCCGAATCGCCCGATCCGGTGCTCGAGCGGGTCCAGGCGCTGGAACGGCGCGGCGTCGTCAAGGACGTCGTAATACAGGAATCGTTCCCGGTGCAGATCCGCCTGCGCGCGCCGCGCGAGGTGATCGACGAACTCGAAGCGATGCCGCGGGTCGGCGTGGCGCGTCCGACCGCGCCGCAGTAACGCACCGGGCGCCTCGCACCGGCTAGTCGGCGCCGGCAGCGGGTGCGCCGATCTCCATCCAGCGCGCGACGATCGCGCGCAGTTCGTCGACGCCGGCCTTGGACTCCGACGAGAACGTCTGCACGCTGACCTGCTCGCCATGCTGGGCCTGCAGTTCGCGGCGCACGGCCTGCAAGGCATTGCCCGCCGCGCCGCGGCCGAGCTTGTCGGCCTTGGTCAGCAGCGCGTGCGCCGGCGTGCCGTTGCGGACCGCGAACTCGATCATCTGCCGGTCGTAGTCCTTGAGCGGGTGGCGGATATCCATGACCACCACCAGGCCGCGCAGCGCCTGGCGCTGGGCGAAGTAGTCGGCGATGAACGCCTGCCAGTGCGCTTGCAGTTCGCGCGGCACCTTGGCGTAGCCGTAACCCGGCAGGTCGACCAGGAACCGGCGCTCGTGCGGCGGCAGCTCGAAATACACCAGCTGCTGGGTGCGGCCCGGGGTCTTGGACACGCGCGCCAGGGCGTTCTGCCGGCACAGTGCATTGAGCGCGCTGGACTTGCCGGCATTGGAGCGACCGGCAAACGCGACCTCGAAGCCGTCGTCGGGCGGAAGCTGGCGCGGAACGTGCGCGGCGAGCAAGTACGCGGCGCGGTTGAAAGGATTGGCCATCGGCATAGCTTGGCACACCGCCCCTGCGGCGTCCGGTCGCGGTTTGACCGCTTCGGGTCCGCCACACATAATTTCAACCCTCGCGAGCCGCATTCCGCCGGCCGCAGCGTCGAGAATTCTCGGAGCCCAGCCATGCGCCACGCTCGCGTCTTTGCTATCGCCGGCCTTGCCGCCCTCGTGGTCGGCGCGGTCGCGTTCGCCCAGTCCACCGTGGCGCCGCTGCCCGATGCCCCCGAGGTGGAGGCCGTCGATCTGGACAGCCATCCCGACGTCAACGCGGTCGCCGCGCTGGCCAAGGCGCGTCCGGGCGATGCGCAGAAGGGCGGCCAGTTGGCCGGCACCTGCGCCGCCTGCCATGGCGTGGACGGCAATGCCGATGCCGCGCCGACGGTCTATCCGCGCATCGCCGGCCAGGGCGAGCGCTACATCGCCCGCCAACTCGCGCTGTTCAAGAGCGGCGAGCGCATGAGCCCGATCATGCAGCCGTTCGCCGCGATGCTCAGCGCGCAGGACATGCGCGACCTGGGCGCGCACTACGCGCTGCAGAAGAGCGGTGCGGGCATCGCCGACGATGCGGTCGTCGAAGGCGGGCCCTACGACGGCATGAAGTTCTACGAGATCGGCCAGACGCTGTTCCGCAGCGGCGACGCCAGGCGCGGCATCCCGGCATGCATGGCCTGCCACGGCCCGGCGGGCAGCGGCAACCCGGGCCCGGCATATCCGCACGTCGGCGGCCAGCAGGCCTGGTACAGCGCCGCGCGCCTGCAGGCCTACCGTGCCGGCGAGACCCACGAGGCCGACCGCCATCTGTTCGACATCATGGCCACGGTCGCCAAGCCGCTGACCGACCAGGAAATCGAGGCACTGGCCAGCTACATGCAGGGCCTGCACCAACGCCCCGACCCGAAGATGCTGGCCGCGATCGAGGCCCAGGCCGCGGCGATGCCGGCACCGGCCACGCCGCCGGCCGAGCAGCCGGTCCCGCCGACCGACGAGACTGCCGACCAGGCCCAACAGGGCGACGGCGCCGCCGATACGGCCCCGGCTGCCGACGCGCCCGCCGAGCCGGCGCCCGCGACCGAGTGAGTGCGCCGCCGGGCGGGGGCCATGCACGGTCCCGCCCGATCCCGTATTGTCCGCAACGCCGGCCGGGCTTCCCGCGCCGGCGTTCGCGTGTCTGCCCCACCCTGTGTCCATCCCCGTGTTCCCGGCCGGCCTGCGCCGCGCCGCTCCAGGAGTCCACGCCGCCATGTCCGTCTCCCGCTCCGTTTCCGCCTGGTGCCGCTGGCTGGCCTGCGCGCTGCTCGCGCTGGCGGCCGCCCTGCCCGCCGCCGCGCAGTCGCCCGCGCCGGTGGAGAACGTCGACTACGCCGTGATCGAGGGCGGCACGCCGTGGCAGCCGCTCGATGGTCACATCGAGGTGGTCGAGGTGTTCTCCTACGGCTGCATCCACTGCTTCCATTTTCAGCCGATGATCGACGCGTGGCTGGCCCGGCAGCCGCGCGATGTGCGCTTCACCTATCTGCCGGCGGTGTTCACCGCGGGCGACCCGTTCGCGCGGGCGTTCTTCGCCGCGCAATCGCTCGGCATCGACAAGCGCGCGCATGCCGCGGTGTTCGACGCCGTCCACAAGACCGGCCAGCTGCCGCGCAGCGGTGCGAGCCTCGATGCGCTGGCGGCGTTCTACGCCGCGCACGGCGCGCCGTCACAGGCCGCGTTCAAGACCGCGATGACCAGCGCACAGACAGACGAGCGACTGAACGCGGCGCAGGCCTTCGCGCGGCGCAGTGGCCTGCAGGGCACGCCGACGCTCATCATCAATGGCCGCTACCGGGTCCAGGCGCGTACCCTCGAGGGCGCGCTGACGATCGCCGACCAGCTCATCGCCCGGGAACGCGTCCGGCCCTGAGCCGACGCGCCGCCGCCACACCGGCGACCGGGCCCCCGTACCGACCGCTCACATCGAGAGACCGTCCATGAAGATCCGCCATTCCCTGCTGGTGCTGCTCGCCCCCGTCCTGATCGCCGCCTGCGGGCAGCAGCCCGACCCGGCCGCCACGCCCGACGCCGCGCCGACCGCGCCGGCCAGCGCCCCCGCAAGCGAGCAGACGCCCGCGCCCGACGCGACCCAGCCGCCGGCCGCCGAGCCGAGCCCCGGGGCAGAGGCCGCCGCACCGGCCCCCAACCACAATCCGGTCGTCGCGCCCGAGGGCCCGGCCCCGGTCGCCGGCACCGACTACGTCGTGATCGACAACGGCCAGCCGTTCGCGCAGACCGCCGGCAAGATCGAGGTCGCCGAAGTGTTCGCGTACTGGTGCGGCCATTGCGCGGCGTTCGAGCCGCTGCTCAACGCCTGGAAGGCCAAGCTGCCCGACGACGTGCATTTCGTCGCCGTGCCGGCGACGTTCGACGATCGCGACCAGTTCCCGCGTGCGTTCTATGCCTCCGAGGCGATGGGCACGCTGGCGCGCACCCACGATGCGACGTTCAACGCCGTCCACATCGAACGCAAGCTGCGTCAGAACGCCGATGCCGACAGCATCGTGGCGTTCTACGGCAGCCTGGGTGTGGACCCGCAGCGCTTCCGCAGCACGATGCAGAGCTTCGCGGTCAATGCGAACCTGGGCCGGGCACGGCAGTTCGCGATGCGCAGTGGCGTCGACGCCACGCCGACGATCATCATCGACGGCAAGTACCGCGTGATCGGCGGCCGCTCGCTCGAGGACGTCCTGCGCATTGCCGATCACCTGATCGCAACGGAGCGTGCCGCACGCTAGGGCCGATGTCGCAGCCCGACCCCACGCCCGCCCCAGTGTCCGAACCCGCACCGCAGCGCCTGCGGCTGCTCAGCGCCAACATCCAGGCCGGTTCGAGTACGCGCCGCTACAGCGACTATGCGACCCGCAGCTGGTCGCACGTGCTGCCGGCCGGCAAGCGCACCGCGCTCGACGCGATCGCGGCGCTGGCCGGCCGTCACGACATCGTCGGCCTGCAGGAGGCCGACCCAGGCAGTTGGCGCTCGGGCTTCACCAACCAGACCCACTACCTCGCCGAGCGCGGCGGCTTCGCGTTCTGGAGCCACCAGCCCAACCGCCGCGTCGGCGCGGTCGCCTCCAGCGCCAACGGGTTGCTGAGCCGGCTCGAGCCGGTCGAGGTCATCAACCACGCCCTGCCCGGCCGGATCGGCGGCCGCGGCTTGCTGCTGAGCCGGTTCGGCGAGGGCACCGAAGGCCTGGTGGTCGCCATCGCGCATCTGTCGCTGGGGGCACAGTCGCGGCGCGCGCAGCTGACCTTCATCTCCGAGGTGCTGCAGGACTATCCCAACGCGGTGCTGATGGGCGACTTCAACTGCACCTGGGACCGCCCGGAGATGGACGTGCTCTACCGCGGCACCGAGCTGCAACCACCGGCCTGCGCCGTGCATACCTTCCCCAGTTGGCGACCGCAGCGCGCGATCGACCACATCCTCGCCACGCGCACACTGCAGTGCACGAACATGCAGGCGTTGCCGGCGGCGTTCTCCGATCACCTGGCGCTGTCGACCGAGCTGGTGGTACCGGCCGACGCGCTGCGCCGCTGAGTCGCGCGCCCTTCTGCGAGCGGCCGCTGCGCGGCGAGCGCGTAGAATGCCGCGATGACCAACACGCCCAACCCCGTCGTCCGCCTCAAGAACGCCTGGCGTTCGAGTCATCCCTGGATCTTTCAGCGCCTGGTCGACAAGCCCGCGCAGCGGCCCAAGCCCGGCAGCATCGTCGAGGTCGTCGGCGTCGACGGCGAATGGATCGGCCGCGGCTTCTACAACGGCCATTCGCGCATCGCCGTGCGCATTCTCGAAACCCATCCCGATGTCCCGGTCGACGCGGGCTGGTTCTCGCGCAAGATCGCCGACGCGGTCGCGCTGCGCCGCGAGGTGCTCGGGCTCGACGCCGTCTCCGACGCCTGGCGCGTGGTGCACAGCGAAGGCGACGGCATCAGCGGCCTGGTCGTCGACCGCTATGGCGACCTGCTGGTGGTCGAGTTCTTCAGCGCCGGCGCGTTCCGCCACCGCGACTGGATCTTCGAGGCGCTGCGCGAGCAGTTCCCCGGCTGCCGGTTCCACAGCTTCGCCGACGAGCATGTGCAGAAGCAGGAGAGCTTCGACTTCCGCGGCAGCACGCCCGCCGAGCCTGCGATCATCACCGAGCACGGCGTGCGCTTCCGCGCCGACCCGGCCGGGGCGCACAAGACCGGCTTCTTCGCCGACCAGCGCGAGAACCGCGAATGGCTCAGCCGCCAGGTCGCGGGCAAGCGCATGCTCGACCTGTGCTGCAACACCGGCGGCTTCGGTGTCTACGCAGCCGTGCGTGGCGCCAGCGAAGTGGTCGGTGTGGACATCGACGAGGACGTGATCGAGATCGCCAAGGGCAATGCCCGCCTCAACGATGTGCGCATCCGCTTCGTGCAGGCCGACATCTTCCCGTGGCTGCGTGATGCGGGGAACGCGGGCGACGCCTACGACGTCGTCGTGCTCGACCCGGCCAAGATGACCCGCGATCGCGACCAGGTGATCCCGGCGCTGAAGAAGTACCTGGACATGAACAAGCTGGCGCTCGGCGTGGTGAAGCCGGGCGGCCTGCTGGCGACGTTCTCGTGCACCGGGCTGGTCAGCGAGGAGCAGTTCCTGGACATGCTGCGCCGCGCGGCGTTCTACGCCGGCCGCACGATCCAGGTGCTCAAGGTCGCCGGCGCCGGCCCCGATCACCCGTTCCTGGCGCACGTGCAGGAATCGCGCTATCTCAAGGCGGTGTTCTGCCGCGTGCTCGACTAGGGTGACGGCGCGGCTGCGGCCCGGCGCACGCCGGGCGCTGTGGGGCGTGGCGGCACTGACGCTCGCCGCGCTCGCGGGCAGCGTCTGGTGGGAGCGTCGGCACAGCGAACCGCCACTGCTCGGTCCGCCACCGGCGGGCCTGCCGGCACGCCTCGAGCTGGCGGCCGGCGACGGGCATCGCGGCGCGGTCGACGACGATCGTGCACAGGCGCGCTTCGACGACCCCTACGGCATCGTGATCGCGGCCGACGGCACGGCGTTCGTCGCCGAGGGCGGCGCATCCAACCGCATCCGGCGGATCGGCGCCGACGGCCGCGTCGACACCCTCGCCGGCGGCGCGGAGGGATTCGCCGACGGCCGCGGCGCGCGGGCGCGCTTCCACACGCCCTCGGGTCTGGCGATCGACGCCGCCGGCACGCTGCTGGTCGCCGACACCGGCAACCACGCGATCCGCGCCGTCGCGCCCGACGGCACGGTGACGACCCTCGCCGGCACCGGCGAGGCCGGTTTTGCCGACGGCCCGGTGAGCCAAGCGCGCTTCCATGCGCCGACCGGCGTTGCAGTCGACACGTCCGGCCGGATCTTCGTGGCCGATGGCTTCAACGACCGCATCCGTGTGATCGAGCACGGCCAGGTGCGCACGCTGGCCGGCGACGGCCGGCCGGGTTTCGCCGATGGCGCCGGGGCGCAGGCGCGCTTCGACACACCGAGCGGAGTCGCCGTCGACGCCGACGGCCGCGTGTGGGTCGCCGATACCGGCAACCACGCGCTGCGGCGCATCGCGCCAGACGGCAGCACGACGACGCCGCTCCTGCAGGGCGACGCGCCCTCGGCGCCGATCTCGGTCGCGATCGATGCCCAGGGCCGGCTCTACCTCGGCGAACTCGCGCGCGGGCGCGTGCTGCAAGTCGCGCCCGATGGGCAGACGCACGTGCTGATCGGCCGCGACATGGACCAGCGCCTGGCGCGACCGGCCGGGCTCGCGTTCGATGCCTGGAGCCGGCTGTGGGTCGCCGACGCGGCCGCGCATCGCGTGCACCGCATCGTGCAGGTGCGCCCGCAACGCGCCAAGCAGAACCTCGCCAATGCCGCCGTCGGTCCGGCACCCGACATCGCGCTGCCCGACACCCGCGGCCGCTGGCCGCTGGCGCCGCAGGACGGCTGGCACGAGGTCGTCGGCACGCTCGGCGAGGTCCGCGGCAACTTCCGCGGCGAGTCGCGCAACCACCTGCATGCGGGGTTCGACGTGCGTGGCGATGTCGGCACCCCGGTGCTGGTGATCGCCGACGCCAAGGTCGCCAGCCCGTTCGCCGCCGCCGGATTCGGCGACCAGGCCGAGCATCTGGTCCTCGACGAGCTGACCTACATGCACATGCGCGTGGGCCGCACGCCGCGCGGCGAGGCGCTCGATCCGCGCTTTCAACTGATCGCGGGCGACGACGGGCGCACCGCGCGCGTGCGCATCCCGCGCGGCACGCGGCTGCGCGCCGGCGATGCGATCGGCACGATCAACGCGCAGGCGCATGTGCACCTCATGGTCGGCCCCCCCGGCTATCAGCGCAATGCGATCGGGCTGCGCTTCCGCAACTTCGTCGACACCGTCGCGCCGCGCATCGATGACCTCGCCCTGCTCGACGCGAGCGACCAGCCGATCGTCGCGCGCGAAGACGGCCGGCTGCGCGTGCCGCGCGCGGGCGGTGGCGTGCAGATCGTCGTCGAGGCCTGGGACCAGGTCGACGGCAACCTGGCGCGCCGGCGCCTGGGCCTGCACGCGCTGGGCTGGCAACTGCTGACGGCCGACGGCACGCCGCTGCCCGGCTTCGAGACCCCGGTGATGACGATCGACTTCGACCGCATGCCGCCGCATCGCGAGGCGGTGCGCGTGGCCTACGCGGCCGACAGCGGCATCACCGTGCACGGCGCCTCACGCACGCGCTTCCGCTATGCGGTCAACAACGTGGTGCGCGACGGCCGCCTCGAACCGGCGCTGTGGGATCCGGCGACGCTGACGGCCGGCGACTATGTGCTGCGCGCAGTGGTGCGCGATGCCAGCGGCAACACCGCCACGCGCGCGCTGCCGCTGCGGCTGCATTGAGGCGCGTGCGGCACCCCGATCAGCGCAGCGCCGGCGCGTCGTCGGTCAACGGATAGCCGGCAAAGGCCTTGACCTCGTCCATCAGGAAGTGCGAGACGATCTTCTCTACGCCGTCGTCGCCGCTGAGCAGCGCGCGGGCGACGTCCTTCCAGTGGTGCACGTCGCGGACGATGACCCGCAGCATGTAGTCGTAGGGACCGGACACGCGACTGGCCTCGACGATCTCCGGCATCGCCAGGATGCGCCGGTCGAACTCGGTGAACCCCTCGAGCGCATGCTGGCGGAAGCTGACCTGCGCCATGACGATCGTCGCCGAGCGGATGCGATCGACCGCGACCTGGGCGCGGTAGCTGCGGATCAGGCCGCGCTGCTCCAGCGCACGCACCCGCGCCAGACACGCGCTGGGCGACAGCGCGACGCGCTCGGCCAGCGCATGGTTGGTGATGCGCGCGTCCTGCTGCAGCACGTCGAGGATTCTCAGGTCGGTGCGGTCGGGCGGACGGATCGTCATGACGGCATGGGCGGGACGATGGGGTGGTGTCGGAACAATGGACGGTACAACGTACCGAATTTTGGTGGTCGGGACGCAGATTCTGCGAAATTGGCCGCCCCATACCGTCGCATATGCGGTGCGGACCCGCACCCTCCCATTTGGATTCAATGACTTGGCCGATGATTGGCGGCCGTGGAATCTGCTGGACGCGGTCGCGCACGTCTTCTAATACTCGAAACGCGTCGCAGCGCGCCGGGAAGGGGACGCCCAGCCGCGCCACGGACGTATCCGTGTCCAGCCACCGCCAAACGGGGATTCCCATGCAGCCGCCTACCGTCTCACGCCTGACCCGCGCCGTTCATCTGGCCTGTCTGTGTACGCCGTTGCTGACGGCCCCGGCCGTGGCCCTGGCACAGGACGCCGCAGCAACCGGACCCTCGACCACCGAGCTCGACACCATCATCGTCACCGCCGGCAAACGCCAGGAGTCGGTGCGCGAGATCGCCGGCTCGGTGTCGGCGGTCACCGGGCAGCAGCTCGAGGATCTCGGCGCACAGTCGCTGGGCGACTACATCCAGCGCACGCCCGGCGTGGTGTTCAACAACTACCAGCCGGGCGTCTCGCATGTGGTCATGCGCGGCATCGCGACCAGCTCGGGCAACGTGCAGGGGCAGACCACGACCGGCTACTTCCTCAACGAAGTGCCGCTGACCGAGCCGGGCTGGACGATCGTCGTCCCCGACATCGACGCCTTCGACATCAATCGCGTCGAAGTGCTGCGCGGACCGCAGGGCACCTTGTTCGGTTCGGCGTCGATGGGCGGGGCGATCAACTACGTCGCCAACCTCGCCGATGCCTCGGGCTTCGACGCCGCCGCCGAACTCACCGCCAGCCAGACCCGCAATGCCGATGTCGGCTTCGGCGCCAAGGCGATGGTCAACCTGCCGATCGCGCAGGACGTGCTCGCGGTGCGCGCCGTCGCGCAGCTGCGCGAGGACCCGGGCTACCTCGACAACATCGGCCTGGGCCGCGACGGCAGCAACGACAGCCGGACCGCCGGCGGCCGACTGTCGGTCACGCTGACGCCATCGCAGGCCACCACACTGAGCTGGTTGAGCCTGTGGCAGAACACCGATGCCGACGACAACAGCTACCGCATCGCCGGGCTCGGCGAGTTCGAGCGCAATACCGCGATTCCCGAGTTCACCGACACGCGGGTCGCGGTGCACAGCCTGCGGCTGGACCAGGACCTGGGCTTTGCGACCCTGACCGCGCTGCTCGCCCAGCAGGACAAGCGCCAGGACTGGCAGTTCGACTACACCCCGATCCGCGGCGCCTACAACGCCGACCTCGGGCTCGATCTCGACACCCCGCTGTACATCGCATCCGGCGGCGAAAGCACCGGACGCAGCCTGGAACTGCGGCTGGCCTCGTCCGGTGCGCAACGGCTCGAGTGGCTGGTGGGGGGCATGGTGTTCCAGACCGACAAGGCCACCTACGAAGCGCTCGGCGCGCAGGGGGCGGCCGGGGCGTTCGACCGCTCGCCGCTGTTCGGACCGGGCAGCGGCGCGGTCATCGCGCCGGACGACGCGATCTTCAACGCGTTCTACAGCCATCTCGACGGCACCGAACTGGCGGTCTTCGGCGAGGGCACGTTCCATTTCAACGACCAGTGGAAAGCCACTCTCGGCGGCCGCTTCTTCCGCACCCGCGTCGAGTCGCGCAGCACCCAGGTCGGGTTCTCCACCTGGCCCGGCGCCCCGGTCGTCACCCGGGCGCGCACCGACGAGGACGGCTTCAATCCGAAGGCCTCGCTGACCTGGACACCGTCGCAGGACCTGATGGTCTACGCGCTGGTGTCGGAAGGTTTCCGCTTCGGCGAACCCAATACAGGGGGCCTGAGCGCCTACCCGATTCCCGCCGGCTCGCGCAGCGACAGCCTGGTCAACTACGAGCTCGGCGCACGCAGCAGCTTCGCCGACGGCCGCTGGCTGGTCGACGCCACGCTGTTCTACGTCGACTGGAAGGACATCCAACTGCGCCAGCAAACGCCCGACTTCTACAACTACGCCAGCAACGGCGGCCAGGCCTACAGCCGCGGCGTCGAACTGGCGACCACCTGGCGACCGGTCGCCGGCTTCGACTGGCAGTTGGCCGCGACCTGGCAACAGGCCCGACTGGACGAGGACCTGGAGATCCTCTGGGCCGGCACCGCGCCGGCAGGTGCGCAGCTGCCAGGCTCGGCCGACTGGACCGTCAGCAACGTGCTCAATTACCAGTTCGACGCACGCTTCGCGCCGACGCTGACGCTCGCCCACCAGTACGTCGGCAGCGGCATCAGCGACCTGGCATCGGCCGTGCCCGGTGCGGTCCGTCACACCCAGGGCAACTACAACACCGTCGACCTGCGCTATCGCATGACCTTCGGCAGCACCGACCTGACCCTGTTCGGCAGCAACCTGGGCGACGTGCGCGGCATCACCCGCAGCGTGTCCGAGGTCAACGGCATCGGCCAGGGCCTGGTGCGGCCGCGCACGTTCGGCGTGACGGTGCACTGGCGCTACTGATCCGACGCGGCTGCGCCGCGTCGCAATTCTTCATGCCGGCCCAACCCGGGCACGGCGCGACAGGAGATGCACGAGTCCATGACGTCATTCGATTCCCCGGCCGGGCGCGCCGATGCGCTGGCGCTGGGCCGGCTGGACGCGCACGCGCAGGCCGCGCTGCGCAGCAGCGGCAAGGTGTCCGCGCTCGAACTCACCGAGGCGGCGATCGTCCGCGCGCAATTGCTCGATCCCGCGCTCGGCGCGTTGAGCCATCCGGCGTTCGACGATGCCCGGCGCCGCGCGCGCGCACTCGATGCCGCAGGCCCGGACCCGGCCGCGCCGCTGGCCGGTGTCCCATGGCTGGCGAAGGATTCGCTGCGCGTACCGGGCATGCCCACGCGCGGCGGCTCGCGCAGCCGCAGCAGTGAACCGGCGACCGAGGCGCCGCCGTTCGTGCAGCGCTTCGACACTGCGGGCCTGGTGGCGATCGGCAAGAGCGCAATGCCCGAGTTCGGCCTGATGGGCTCGACCGAACCGCTGCTCGGCCCGGTCACGCGCAACCCGTGGTCGCGCGCGCATTCGCCGGGCGGCTCCAGCGGCGGCGCCGGAGCCGCACTCGCGGCCGGCATCGTGCCGCTGGCGCACGGCAGCGACGGTGCAGGCTCGATCCGCATTCCGGCCTCGGCCTGCGGCGTCGTCGGGCTCAAGCCCGGGCGTGGGGCCTGCGTGCAGGTGCGCGGCCGCCATGCGATCGAGGACCTGATCGTCGCCGACAGCCTGATGTCGCGCAGTGTTCGCGACACCGCCTGGGCCTTCGCCACCGCGCATCCCGACCGCCCGGCCGCGGTGACCGGGCCGGATCGCAAACGCCTGCGCATCGGACTGGTGCTCGAATCGCTGCCAGGGCTGGCGCCCGCTCCCGAGGTCGCGGCGGCGACGCAGTCGGCCGCGCAGCTGTGCGCATCGCTGGGCCATGCGGTCGAGGCGGTGACCTGGCCTCTGGACGGCGAGGCGGTCTGGGCGGCGTTGCACACCTTGTGGTCGCGGCTGGGCGTGGACGCGGTCGAACTGGCGACCGCCCAGGGCGGCGCCGCATTCGCGCAGCGCGCACTCGAGCCGTGGACGCAGGGCCTGGCGCAGTGGCACGAGGCGCACTGCGGGGTCGCCGAGCTCGAACGCGCCTGGACGACCATGGCCGCGCTGCCGGACCTGTTCTCGCGCTTCCACGCGCACTACGACGTGCTGCTGTGTCCGACCCTGCGCACGCCGCCACCGACCCTGGGCACGCTGGCGCCCGACCGCGACTTCGCCGCGCTGTTGCCGGCGATGTTCGAATGGATCTCCTACACGCCGCTGCAGAACCTTGCCGGCACCCCTGCGATCTCGCTGCCGCTGGCGCACAGCGACAGCGGCCTGCCGATCGGGGTGCAGTTCGCGGCCGACCGCGGCCGCGAAGCCCTGCTGCTGGCGCTGGCCTACGAACTGGAGGCGGCCGCACCCTGGCAAGATCGCTGGCCACCGACGTCGGTGGCCAACCACGAGGACACACGCTGATGGGTCACGCCCGCGACACCCGCTATGCGCCCCGCCACGACGGCGACATCGTGCGCCTGGTCCAGGCGCAACCCTTCGCCTGGCTGGTGTCGCCCGGCGGCGACGATGCGGCGTTCACCCCGCTGCCGTTGCGCGTGGAATGCGACGCCCAGGGGCGGCTGGTCGCACTGCGCGGCCACCTGGCACGACGCAACCCGCACGTGGCCAGGCTGCAACGCGATCCGCGGGCCCATGCCCTGGTCATCGGTCCGCACGCCTACGTGTCGCCGAGCTGGCTCGACGACCGCACCCAGGCCCCGAGCTGGAACTACGCCGCGGCTGCGTTCACGCTGGACGTCGCCTGCAGCGACAGCCAGGCCGACATCGCCGACGAGCTCGATGCGCTGGTGACGTCGATGGAAGCGGGCCGCCCGGCTGCCTGGTCGATGCAGGAAATGGGCGAACGCTACGCCCGGCTGGCGAGCGGAGTGACCGCGATCCGCGGCCACATCGCCGCCACCCGCGCCACGTTCAAGCTCGGCCAGGACGAAGCGCCGCACGACTTCGCGCAGTTGCTCGCGGGCCTGACCCGCGGCGGCGAACACGCGCTGGTCGACTGGATGCGCGACTTCGCCGCGGACCGCCACGCATGAGCGCCGCGCCCGACGCGCTGGACCCGATGCTGCGCGGCTTCGTGACCGCGATCTGCAGCGAAGGCGCCCGCCTGGCCGGCGGCCGCACGCTCGACTGGCCGCAGCGGCGTGCGATCGCCGAGACCGTACGGACGCCGTGGCGCGCGGGTGGGCCGACGATGGCGCAGACCACCACGCATCGCATCGACAGCGCGGCGGGCGCCTTCGACGTGCGCGTCTACCGTCCGGCGGGCGCGAGCCACCCGGCTCCGGCACTGGTCTACGTACACGGCGGCGGCTGGTGTCTCTTCAGCCTCGACACCCACGACCGGCTGATGCGCGAACTCGCTGCGCGCGCGGGCATCGTCGTGGTCGGGATCGACTACGCGCTTGCGCCCGAGCATCCCTATCCGACCGCACTGCGGCAATGTGTGGATACGGTGCGTGCGTTGCGCGCGCGCGCCGACGACTTCGGCCTCGATGCCACGCGACTGGCGATCGGCGGCGACTCGGCCGGCGCCAATCTCGCACTCGCCAGCGCACTGCAGTTGCGCGACGCGGATGGGCAGACGGGACTCGCCGGCTTGCTGCTGCACTACGGTGCGTTCGACACCGCGATCGACGCCGACTCGGCGACGACGCTGGGCGGCGACGATGCGATGCTCGGCGCGGACGAGATGGCCGATTACTGGCGCGCCTATCTCGGTGAGGCGGCGGACCGCTGCGGCGACCCCGCGGCCGTGCCCGCGCATGCCGCACTGCACGGCCTGCCCGCGACGCTGCTGCTGTGGGGCGAACGCGACGTGCTCGCGGCGCAGAACGCGGCGATGGCGGCGCGCCTGCGTGCGAGCGGCGTCGAGGTCGACGCGCAGGCGTATGCCGGGGCGCCGCACAGCTTCCTGGAGGCCATGTCGGTGTCCGACATCGCGCGCGATGCGCTGGCGCGCGGCGCCAGCTGGCTGCGCACGCGGCTGGCGCCTGCCGGAGCGGGCGCATGATCCGCCGTCTGGCGCTGGGCCTGCTGCTGTTACCCGGACTGGCGTCCGCGCACGTCCCTGCGCACGGCCACCTGCCGACCCCCGAAGACATCGCCGCGCTGGCCGCCGTCGACGATCCGCAGATCGCGCCCGACGGACGCCGCATCGCCTACACCGTCGGCACGCCGCAGCCCGGCGGCGCAGCGCCACGCACGCAGGTCTGGCGCGTGGCGTTCGACGGCGACACTGCGCCGCGTGCCCTGCCCGTGCCGGACGACGCCCAGGACCGCCAGCCGCGCTGGTCGCGTGACGGCCGGCAGTTGTTGTTCCTGTCCGACCGTCGGCCACCGGGCGCCGACGCCACCGGCCCGACCCAGGTCTGGCGCGTCGACGCCGACGGTGATGCGGCGACACCGCTCACCGATACGCCCGCCGATGTGACCGCGTTCGACCTGTCGCCCGACGGCACCCGGCTCGCCTGGCTGCAGACCGATCCACCCTCGCCCGATGAGGCCGCGCGCCTGGCGGCCAAGGACGATGCCGTCGTGGTCGAGCAGCCGACACGTTTCTCGCGCGTGTGGCTGCGTGCGCTGCCCGATGGCGCGGCACGCGCGCTCACGCCGGTCGGGCTGCAGGTCCACGACCTGGCGTGGTCGCCCGACGGCCGCACGCTGGCGCTGCGCACGTCTTCGGGCACCACGCTCAACGACTACTGGTACGACTCGGCAGTGGTCTTGCTCGACGTCGCCAGCGGACGCATCGGTGCGCCGCTGGAACCGCATGCCTCGGCGCATCCGCTGCAGTGGTCGCCCGACGGCACCCGGCTGCTGTACGGCCGCCTGGGCACGCACGGCATGGTCGCCACACCGATCGTGCACGACATCGCTCGCGACACCCGCGTCGCGCTTGGCGAACACTGGCCGGGCACGCTGTGGCTGGCGCGCTGGCAGGATGACGCGACCCTGCTCGGCCAGGGCCAGCGCGGCATCCGCGGCGCCTTGGTGCAGCTCAATGCGGCGACCGGCGCGGCGACCGAGCGCGCGCGGCCGCAGATTCCGTTCCGCGGTTTCACCGTCGCCGCCGATGGCCGCGCCGCCTACCTCGGCCTGCGCGACGACAGCCCCGGCAATGTCTGGACCTTCGACGGCACGCGGCTGGCGCAACGCAGCGACCACCATCGGCAGGTCGCCGGCTGGCGGCTGGGTCGGGTGCGCGAACTCGAATGGCCCGCCTCGCATGATGGCCGTTTGATCAGCGCCCTGCTGGTCACCCCGCCCGACTGGGACGGTGCGACGCGGCTGCCGACGCTGGTGCAGATCCACGGCGGGCCGGGTTGGGCCTGGTGGTCGGGCTGGCAGGGCTCGTGGCACGAATGGGCGCAGCTGCTCGCCGCACGCGGCTACGCCGTGTTGCTGCCCAACCCGCGCGGCTCGGAAGGGCACGGCAGCGAATTCGCCGAACTCGCCCGTGGCGACTGGGGCGACGGCCCGTTGCAGGACGTGCTCGACGGCCTCGACCTGCTCGAGCGCGACGGCATCGCCGATCCGGCGCGCGTCGCGATCGGTGGCTGGAGCTATGGCGGCTACCTGTCGGCCTGGGCGGTCGCACGCAGCGACCGGTTCCGCACTGCGATCGTCGGCGCCGGCGTGCTCGACCTGGCGAGCGCGGCGCTGACCAACGACGTGCCCGACTACCTGCCCGGCTACTTCGGCGATCCGCTGCGCGAGCGCGCGACCTACGACGCGCAATCGCCGGTGCACCACGCGCGCGACATCCACGTCCCGGTCCTGATCCTGCATGGCGAGGCCGACGCGCGCGTGCCACTGTCGCAGGCGCAGATGCTCCATCGCGCGCTGCGCTTCAACGGCACGCCGGTCGAGCTGGTCACCTATCCGCGCGGCCCGCACTGGTTCCACGAACAGGCCCACGAGATCGATCTGCAGCAACGCGTGCTCGACTGGCTCGATCGCACGCTGCGCTGAACCGGCTCGGTTCACGGTCCGCAGCCGTGCGGGCTGGCAGGGTGCGGGATCACGGCATCGCCCCGGCGCCCGCGCGCGGGGCGGTGCTGCCCGTTTCCCCGCACGATGGAGCCCGCCATGTCCTCCCGACGCGCTTTCCTGTCCGCCGCCGCCCTCGGCGCCGCCACCCTCGCCGCCGCGCCGCTGGCCGCGCGCGCCCAGACCGCCCCCGGCGATGTCCTGCCGACGCAGGGCCATCGCCGGTCCGCTGCGCTGCCGACCAATCCCGCGGGCAGCGGCAGATACCGCCCGCGCGCGCGCGTCGGGCTGGGCGGCGCGCCACTGGGCAACAACTGGGCGGTCGTCACCGAGGACGACGCGCAGGCCACACTGGAGGCCGCGTGGGACGGCGGCATGCGCCTGTTCGACACCTCGCCCTGGTATGGCCTGGGCCGCTCCGAACGTCGCTTCGGCCATGTGCTGGGCCAGAAACCACGCGACGAGTACGTCATCTCCAGCAAGGTCGGCCGCCTGCTGACCGCGACGAAGGAAACGCCGAAGGTCGGCTGGAAGGACCCGCCGCCGTTCGACTACCGCTACGACTACAGCGCGGCCGGCACGCGCCGCTCGATCGAGGACAGCCTGCAACGCCTGGGGATCGATGCGATCGACATCGTGCTGATCCATGATCTGTCGCCCGACAACGGCGACATGAAGGAACGCTGGACCGAGTACTTCGAGCAGGCCCGCACCGGCGCCTTCGTCGAGCTGACCAAGATGCGCGAAGAAGGCCTGATCAAGGCCTGGGGCATGGGCGTCAACACGCCAGACCCGGCGCTGCGGGCGATCGAGGTGGCCGACCCGGATCTCTTCCTGCTCGCCTGCCAATACTCGTTGCTCGACCACCAGCGCGCGCTCGACGACACCTTCGCCAAGCTCGCCGCGAAGGACATCTCGGTGATCGTCGGCTCACCGCTGCTGGCCGGCTTTTTGACCGGTCGCGACCGCTACCTGTACGGGTCGCAGCCGGTGCCGGCCGATGCCCAGCAAAAACGCGCGAAAGCCGAAGAAATCGTGCGTGCGCACGGCGTCGACCTGCGCACTGTCGCCCTGCAGTTCGCCAATGCGCCCGAGGTCGTCTCGGCGATCGTGCCCGGCGCACGTAACGCGCGGCAGGTGCAGGAAAACATCGCCTCGATGTCGGTGGCGATTCCCGGCGGCGTCTGGGACGACCTGCGGCGCGCCGGCATCGTCGCTGCGAACGCGCCGGTGCCTGCAGCGGGCTGATGCAGCCCGCCCCCGGCGCTACGGCGCCGAGTGCGAGGCCGCCAGCCGGGCGCGCACGGCCGCGATCAGCGCTGGCAGCGTCTCCACGCGCGGCACGCCTTAGCGCGCGGCGGTGATGTCCAAGTCGCCCTTGCGGAAGTAACCGGCCGGCGCCGCCAACAGCCGCTTGCCCGAGCGCGAGCAAGGTTCGACGCATCGTGGCCATACCTGCACAGGCCCGCCCTGATCGCAGACGCGCGGCCATCGCCACCGGCGACGCACCGCATGCGACGGGGCTGGCTACACTTGGCGCCAATGAACCCGCATGTCGTCCTGCTCGCCTTGATCCTCGTCCTCGTCGCGGTCGCGACGGGCCTGCTCGTGTTGTTGCTGTTGCGTCGTCCCGGCGCGGGCGGCGAGGCGCTGGAGCGCGCGCTGCGCGAGGAACAGCGCGCGGGCCGGACGGAGCTGCGCCAGCAGCTCGATGGCTTCGCCACTGCCCAGGCGCAGCGCATCGACGCGTTCGGCGCGCAACTGCAGGCGGTCGCCGCACGCACCGACCAGCGGCTGGATGAGTTCACCGTGCGCACCGATGCACGGCTCGACGCATTCACCCGCACCACCGACGAACGCCTCGACGTGCTGCGCGCGGCGCTGGGCGAGGACGCGCGCAAGGCCCGCACCGAGGGCGCGGACCAGCAGCAGCGGTTCGCCGATGCGCTGGGCGCACGCCTGAACGAACTGACCCAGCGCAATGAGCAGCGCATCGGTGAGATGCGCGCCACGCTCGAGCAGCAGCTGCGCGCCTTGCAGGCCGACAACGCCGCCAAGCTCGAGCAGATGCGCGCGACCGTCGACGAGAAGCTGCAGACCACGCTCGAGGCGCGCCTGGGCGCGTCGTTCAAGCTGGTGTCCGAGCGGCTCGAGCAGGTGCAGCGCGGCCTGGGCGAGATGCAGCAGTTGGCGACCGGCGTGGGCGACCTCAAGCGCGTGCTGAGCAACGTCAAGAACCGCGGCGGCTGGGGCGAGGTGCAGTTGGACAACATCCTCGAGCAGACGCTGACCCAGGAGCAGTATGGCCGTGGCGTGCGGGTCAAGCCGGGCGGTGCGGAAGTCGTGGATTTCGCGATCCGCCTGCCGGGCCGCGGGGATGCCGACGCCGTCGTGTGGCTGCCGGTCGATGCGAAGTTCCCGCGCGAGGATTACGAGCGCCTGCTCGATGCGCAGGAACAGGGCGACGCGGAGGCCGTGAAGACCGCGGTCGCCCAGCTCGAACGCGCAATCCGGGTGCAGGCCAAATCGATCTGCGACAAGTACGTGTGCCCGCCGCACACCACCGATTTCGCGGTGATGTTCCTGCCGACCGAAGGGCTCTACGCCGAGGTCATCCGCCGCGCCGGCCTGGTCGATCTGCTGCAGCGCGAGCACCGCATCGTGGTCGCCGGGCCGACGACGATCACCGCGCTGCTCAACAGCCTGCAGATGGGCTTCCGCACGCTGGCGATCGAGCAGCGTTCGAGCGAGGTGTGGCAGGTGCTGGGCGCGGTCAAGACCGAGTTCGGCAAGTTCGCGACCGTGCTCGAGCGCGCCACCAGCCAGCTCGACACCGTGCAGAACAGCATCAAGGCGGCGGGTGTGCGCACGCGTGCGATCGAGCGCCAGCTGCGCGGCGTCGAGTCGCTGCCCGGCCCGGACGCGCAGGCGCTGCTGGGCGATGCGCTCGACGACAGCGTCGACGGCGCGCAGGACTGACCGGCGCCCGCATCGCCGCCGCCATGACGGCGCGGCGGTGGCATGATCGGCGCTCCCCCACCTGCCGGCGCATCCCATGACCGCAGCACTGACCGACATCCCGCTCACGACCATCGATGGCGAGACCACGACACTCGGCGCCTACGCCGGCAAGGCGCTGCTGGTGGTCAACGTGGCCTCCAAGTGCGGGCTGACCCCGCAGTACGCCGGACTCGAAGCGCTGTATCGCGAGCAGCACGCGGCGGGGCTGGAGATCTTGGGCTTTCCGGCCAACGACTTCGCCGGCCAAGAGCCGGGCAGCGACGCGGAGATCCAGCAGTTCTGCGCGCTCCACTACGACGTGGGATTTCCGTTGTTCTCCAAGATCGCGGTCACCGGGCCAAACGCGCATCCGCTGTATGCCGCGCTGACCGCGGCGCAGCCGCAGGCGACCGGCGAGGGTCCGATGCGCGAACGCCTGCGCGGCCACGGCATGACCCCCAACCCGGCGCCGGGCGTGCTGTGGAATTTCGAGAAGTTCCTGATCGACCGCCACGGTCGCGTCGTCGACCGCTTCGCGCCGGACGTGACCGCCGACGATCCGCGGCTGCGCGCGGCGGTCGAGGCCGCGCTGGCGGGCTGAGCGGGTTCGCCCCGCCCACACGATCGACGGCGGGACCGCATGCGGCCCCGCTGTGACTCAGGGGTTGGAGATGCCCGGCACGACTGGGATCGCATCGACCGGCACGGTCGGCATCGCGTCGTCTTCGTAGAGGTAATCGGGCAGGTCGTCGTCGTCGCTGCGATGGCGGCGCACCGACTCGATCTGATAGGCGCGGCGCTGCATCCAGGCATCGCGGATCAGCGCGTACTCGTCGGTCGCGCCCTCGCGCATGCTGTCGACCACGAACAGCCGCGTACGCAGGTCGACCAGTTGCAGACCCTGCAGGCCATAGCGCCAAGTGTCGTCGCTGAGCTGGCGCAGCGGCGACAGCGGCGCGTCGCCGACCATGCCGAACCCGTCGCGCAGCGTGCGCGGGCCGAACAGCGGCAGCTCGACATAGCGCGAGTTCTGCCAGCCCCACACGCCCAGCGTCTGGCCGAAATCGGCATCGCGATGCGGGATGTCGGCGTCGGTAGCCGGGTCGAAGATGCCGCCGATGCCCAGCGTACTGTTGACGACGAACCGGCCCAGCGACTGACCGGCGTCCTTCGGCCGCCCCTGCAGCAGCGCATTGAGCGCCGACACAGGCTGACGGAGGTTGCTGAAGAAGTTGGTCACGCCCAGCCGCACTGGCCGCGGCACGATCTTCGCGTAGACCTTGGCCAGGGGCTTGGCGACGCCGCGGTCGACCGCGCTGTTGAACGCGAACATCTTGCGGTTGAACGGTTCCCACGGGTCGTAGCTGCGCGGCATCTGCGCGGCCGCCGGCAGCGTCGGGTCGGCGACCGGGTCGTAGACCTGCTCACCGTAGAGCGCGGCGTAATCGAGCTCAGCCTGGGTCGGCATGTCGGCGACCGGCGTGCCATCCGCGGGCGTGGCATCGCCGGCGATGCGCGCAGCCTCGTCGAAGGCCGCCACGACCGTGGCCTGATCGGGCGCGACCGGCCGCTCGGACGCATCGGCCTGGGCCGCGTCGGGCACCTCGGTCGGGGCAGGCGCATCGACCGCGACCGGCGAGGGAACCCGATCGCGCGGCGCGCCGGTCCCGGCGCAGGCGACGAGCGTGGCCGCGGCGAGCAGCGGCAGGATCGGGCGGAACGTACGAAGCGGTGTCGACATCGGAGAAGTCCGGTGGGGGGGCCGATGGAACATCAAGAAACCCTGGATCGAAGGGGCGCCGGTGGTCTCGCCGTCGTCCCCCCGGGGTCCGGCGCCGATGCCGCGCGCAGGCGCGACCTCAGGGCAGAACCGACCGCGTCGGCGACGACGACGATACACCCGCCGTCCTGCACGCCGCGCGTCACGCGCGCACGTAGGCCAGCGCCGGGGTCAGCCGGTAGGCGCTGCGCAGCTCGGCCAGGCCCGGCGGTTCGCCGTGGACCGTGAGCGCACCGTCCCCGGCCAGTTCGGCCAGCAACGCGAGCCCGGCGCTGTCGACGGCAGTGACCGTGGTCAGGTCGAGACGGCTGGCGCCGGCGCGCAGCGGCTGCACGCGCGGCCACAGCGCCGGCACCGTCACCGCCGACAACGCGCCGGCGAACGCCAGGGCATCGCCGTCGCGCCGGACCGAGGCTGCGGCGGGCGCGCTCATCGGCCGGTGTCGGCCTGGATCTGGCCGGCGCGCAGTTCGCGGGCGACCTGCTGGATCGACTTGCGCTGCAGCTCGGGGTCGAACTGCTCGCGGAACGTGCGCACGAACGACACGCCCTCGACCATGACGTCGAACACCTTCCAGGTGCCGCCGCTCTGGCGCATCAGGTAATCCACCGGGACCGGCTCGCCGCCGCTGCGCAGCAGCTCGCTGGACACACGCACGCCCAGGCCGCGCGGCAGGGGCGCCTCGGACTTGATGCGCACGCGCAGCTGGGTGTTGAAATCGAGCAGCGAGGAGCCGTAGCGGCGCATCAGGTTCTCGGCCAGCGCATCGCCGAATGCCTTGACGTCGGCATCCGAGGCGCCGCGCCCATGCCGTCCGAGCACCTGGCGCGCGGCGTAGTCGCGGTCGAACATGGTGTCGAACTCGCCGGTGATGAAGCGCTGTAGCGCCGCGCGGTCACGGCTGAACTCGGCGCGCCGGGCCTCGATCGTCTTGAGCACGCGTTCGCTGTTGGCCAGCACCAACTGGCTCGGGGAGCCGGCCTGGGCGTCGGCGACCGGCGCGGCGGCCGGACGGGCCTGCGCGGACACGGTCGCGACCGGCAGGGCGAGTGCGGCGGCCAGCGCCAGCGGCAGCACACGGCGGATCAGGGGCATGCGGATCATGGGAGCACTCCTTCGTCACGGGGGGACGCGTCGGGGGACGCGGCGGCGGGCGGATCGTCCGCCGGCGGCGCGGCATCGCCGCCACCGCTGAACATGTACTTGCCGACCATCTGGATCAGATCGACCGCCGGCGAGGTGAACGCGATCTCCTCGCCGGGCTGCAGCGATTCGAGGTCGCCGCCAGGCGACAGGCCGACGTAGCTCTCGCCCAGCAGGCCGCCGGTGAGGATCGCGGCCGAGGTGTCGGCCGGAATCTCGGCGTAGCGGTCCTCGATCGCCAGGGTCGCGATCGAATCGAACTTCACCGGGTCCAGGTCGATCCTGTCGACCCGGCCGATGGTCACGCCACCGATCTTCACCGGGGCGTTGGGGCGCAACTGGCCGAGATTGCTGAAACGCGCGGTGAGTTCGTATGTGCCGCCACGGCCGAAGCCGAACTTGCCGTTGGTCGAGGCGATCGCCAGCACCAGCAGCGAGCCGAGCGCCAGCAGCAGGAACGCGCCGACGGCGAACTCGAGACGGGGACCACGGGCGCTTGTCATGGGTGTCACCTTTGCAGCGGGCCGCCTGCGCGGCGGTGAAGGAAAAGACCGGACGCCGGATCGGGCATCAACGGAACAGGAATGCGGACATCACGAAGTTGAACATCAGCACCAGCAGCGAGGCGTTGACCACCGCCCGCGTGGTGGCGACCGAGGTGCCCTCGATCGTCGGCTCGGCATGGAAGCCCACATAGGAGGCGACCAGCGCCGCGGTGCCGCCGAACACCGCCGACTTCAGGAACGCGGTCAGAAAATCGCCGCGGAAGTCGACCGCATCCTGCATCGTCTGCCAGAACATGCCGTTGTCGATGCCCAGCACCTGGACCGCCTGGAACCAGCTTGCCGACAGCGCCAGGCTGCAGAAGAACGCGGTCAGCAGCGGCACGCAGATCACCGCCGCCCAGAACCGCGGCGCGACCGCCTTGGCGACCGGGTCGATCGCCATCAGGCCCAGCGCGGTGATCTGGTCGGTGGCCCGCATCAGACCCAGCTCGGCGGCGATCGAACTGCCGGCACGGCCCACGAACAGCAGCGCAGTCAGCACCGGCGCCAGTTCCCGGTACAGGCCCAGGCCGATCAGCACGCTGACCTGGTTGCTGGCGCCGTAGGTCTCCAGCGCGCGGTAACCCAGCAGCGTCAGCGACAGGCCGACGAAGGCGCCGCCCACGGCGATGATCGGCAACGAACGGCCGCCGATCTTGTAGACCTCGCGCAGCAACTCGGCGAAGAAGTCGGCAGTCGGCCGGGAGGCGCGCAGCACCGACAACGAGAACAGCCCGGCACGGCCGAGCGAACGGATGGCGGCGGTCATCGGCGGCATCCCGGGCAGCGATGGCGGGCGGTACACGGACGGATCGCGCGCGTCATGCCGCCTCCGTCCGGACGAGGTCGGCACGGTCGAACGCGATCGGCCCATCGGGCTCGCCGCGCAGGAACTGCCGCACCAGCGGGTCCTCGGAGGCCTCGAGCGCGGCTGGGGTGCCGGCGAACACGATCCGGCCATTGGCGATCACCACCGCGCGATCGGCGACCGGCAGCGTCTCGTGGACATGGTGGGTCACCACGATGCTGGTCAACCCCAGGCTGGCATTGAGCCGCGCGATCAGGCTCATGATCACGCCCGAGGCGATCGGATCCAGGCCGGTCAGCGGCTCGTCGTAGATCATCAGCGGCGGGTCGAGCGCCAGCGCGCGGGCCAACGCGACCCGCCGCGCCATGCCGCCCGACAGCTCGCGCGGATACAGATCGGCGGCCGCGCGCAGGCCTACCGCCTGCAGCTTCATGTCGACCAGTCGCGCGATCACCGGCTTGGGCAGGTCGGTGTGGATGCGCAGCGGCAGCGCGATGTTCTCGGCCGCCGTGAGATCGGTCAGCAGGCCGTTGCCCTGCAGCAGTACCCCGATGCCCTTGCGCATCTCCAACAGCGCGCGCTGGCGCTGCGGCACCGGACGCCCGAACACCTCGACCTTGCCGGCGGCGGGCACCAGCTCGCCGGTCAGCGCCGAGAGCAGCGTCGACTTGCCGCTCCCCGACGGGCCCAGCACCGCGGTCACGCTGCCGCGCGGCACCGTCAGGTCGATGTCCGCGAGCACGGTCCGGCCGCTGCGGTCGAGACGGACCCGGTCGAGACGGACGGCGATGTCGGGAGCGGGATCGAAGGACACGCAAGCAGCCGAAGTTAAAAACCCGTCAAGGTTGGCGGAATGCAACTGAACACAGGCGGAGTGACTGAACCGAATAGTACAGTAATTCGTGCCTCCCTGAACGCCTTGGCGGCGAGACGCAGCGCCTCGCGCGCCGCCCGATCGCCCGATCGCCCGATGTGGGACGCGGTGCGCCCGTCACTGGCTGGGCCGGACGCGGGGTCGGATCGGGTGTCGTGCCGACGACCGATCCGGGCGCGCGTCACGCGCCTGGATCGACGATCGCTTCGTGGCCGGGCCGCACCGGCGTGGCGTCCGGGCGCCCCGCCATGTCCTGGTGCAGGATCCGGCGGATCTCCAGGACCGCCGGTGCGGTCTCCTGCACGCTGTGCCCGGACACGATGACCTTTTCCGACAGCGCGTTCGGCAAGTGCGCGCTGCGGTACGGCACCAGACCATCGTCGCTGTCGGCCAAGTCGCCCTCGGCGCTGCGCCGCGCGACGATCGAGTGCAGCCGCACCGCGGGCGAGATCGGCAACTGCGCCGCCGCGCGCACGAACGGATCGTCCTTGGACAGGTTGTCGATGCTGTTGGGCGAGCGCGTCGCGTCGCTGTCCGCATCGTGGCCGGCCAAGGCCTGGATCACGTCGCCGAAGCCCTCGAGCAAGGTCAGTGGCAATCGCACCAGGCCCGATATCCAACGCCCGAGCCGGGTCCCGGCGACCTCGGTGCCGCGGTGCGGCGCGGCGATGAACACCGCACGGCCGACCTGCGGCATCGGCTCGAAGCGCAGCATCGGTTCGAGCCTGGGGCGGATCCGCGCCAGCCGCGCCGGTTCGATCTCGCGCGCCTCGACGACTGCGTCCCACAGCGCATCGCCTGACGACGACACCAGCAGCCGTGCGATCACCCCACCCATGCTGTGGCCGATCAGCACGATGTCGCGCGAAGCGGGGGCCTGTCCGTCGGGATCGACGTGCGCGAGCGCATCGATCACCAGGCGCCGGATCGCCGCCTGATTGAGCGCGATCGGCATGTTGGTCGGGTAATAGACCTGCCAGACCTGGTAGTTCCGGCGCAGCGCCTCGTCGCCCATGATTTCGTTGGCGACGTTGACCCACGCCTCAGGACTGCTGGCCAGGCCATGGATCATCAACACGATGCGCCGCTGCGGATCGTAGGGCTGCATCATGTACAGGTGCGGACGCTCGATTCCGCGCTCGCGGCCCAGCAAGGTGCGCAGCGACTGCACGGCGAAGCCCGAGCGCGCCAGCCACAGCCCGTAACCGGCGCTGAAGTTCGCGGCCAGCGGCACCGGCTGGCCGCGCAGCACGACGGTGTCCTCGATGTAGGGGTCGTGCGCGCTGGCCAGCACCTCGCGCGTGGCCAGCACTTGGGCCGCATCCTCACCCGGAAAGCGGAACAGCAGGGTCAGGCTCGGCGAAGGCATCTCGCTCCACGCCGGCACTTCGGGGCCGTGCCCGGCGCGCGCTTGGGGCGCGGCCGCAGCGGCGGCGGCCACCGGGTCGTCCATCACTGCCACCATCTCAGCGCCGAACCCATCACGACGGTAGATGCTGCGCAGGCCCTTGAACGACAGCGATGCGGCCGGCAGCAGTTCCTGCGGCATGTCCGTGCCGCCGGGCAGGCGCACGCCGGTCACGTCCATATGCAGCGTCCAGCCAACGACCTCGATGCGGTCGGCGGCCGGCGCGCTGCGCAAGCGGGTATCGAACAGCTGTGTCGCCGCCGCCTGGACGGCATGGTTGTACCAGTCCCGGACCTGGGTCTGGCGATCCTCGAACGCACGCTCCCCCGGCGAGCGCGCGGTGTAGAACAGGTAGACGTAGGCATGGCGCGCGGCTTCGAACAGCGCCTGCAGCCGGGCGTCCGCGCTTGCCGGGTCGATCGGCTTTCCAGGCACCGGCGAGGCCAGCGCCAGGGCGTGCTGCAACCACAGTTCCGACACCGCCGATTGCAAGCGCTCGTCCGCGATCCCCTCCACCCCCGGCAACGCGTCGATGCACGCGATCGACGGCTGCGCGCAGGCGGCGGTGTCGAGGCCGGCGACGCGGATCGTCTGCGCCGTGGCGGCGCTGAGACGACCGGTGGTCAGGATGTCGCCGCGTTGCAGCGCGATGGTCTCGCCGGGCGTCATCGGCTCGACGGCGACCGAGGGGCCGAACTCACGCAGGATCGCGCAGCCGCCCAGCAAGGCCACCAGCAGCGCGACGACGACCGCCCGCCGCAGCCGCCGGTCATGGCGCGGCGGCAGGCGCGCTCGGCACGCCTTCGCGGATTGCGCGCGGGAAATCGGCCGCCGGCCCGTCGAAAGCGCGGGCGCGCGCGGTGATGCGCCCGGCTGTCCGCAGCGTGTCCAGGTCGTAGCCGGGCATCAGCCCAGCGTGGTCGTAGGCGTAGCCGTCGAAGTGCCCCGACAGCAGCAGCCGGTAGTCGAGCGGCAGCGCCGGCGCGATGCGCCGCGCGAGCGCGAACACGATGGTCGTGCAGTTGCTGGTCAGCGTGTTGTAGAAGCGGGGCTTGCGACGCAGCCGCGCCGCCTCGTCCAGATAGCCCAGGAACACCTCGCGCAGTTCCGCCGGCGGCACGTCGAGCCGGTACAGATACACGTCCTCGCCGCGGACATTGCTGCGCACGCGCACGATGTCGTGCTCGTCGGCCGCCACCAGTACGGTCTCGAACTGGCGGAAGAAGCCGCCGACCGCCGAGAACGACTCGTCGCGCTCTTTGCGGATCTCCAGTGAGAACACCAGCTGCCGGCCATCGTCGAAGCCGAACGAGATCAGCGTGTGGGCGATGTGCGGCCCCATCCAGTACGACAGGATCAGATCGGCCGACACCAGGTGATCGAGGTCATAGGTGCGCGTCTCCCAGCGCACGGTGTAGTCCTGGTCGCTGCGCCAGTCGAAGTTGCGGACATTGCGCAGCGTGACCCGACTGCCATCGACATCGGCGTCGAGCAATCGCGCGACATCGTCCGCCCACAGGCGCGCGTGCGAGGGCATCAAGGTCTGCCACCAGCCGAGCAGCATCAGCAACGCGATCCCGCCGACGACCGGCGCGATACGACCCCGCGCCCGACGCGGCCGTGGCGGCAGGGACACCAGTACGGCCACCGCAACCGACAACCAGGCCGCGATCAATGGCCATCGCCAGGGCGCCGGCGCCTGGTACCCCAACGCGAACGCCCCCCACAGGGCGACAGGCACGACCGCCAGCGCGGCCATGGCGGCACCGAGCCAGCGCCGGGCCGGGTTGCCGGATGTCGTTGGAGGGGGATCTGAACGGAAATCGGGCGCCATGGTCGCGGTTCGAGCCGGGCCTGCAATAGGCAGGACGCGTTCATCCTAGCAATATTTGAACCAGCAAGTACACTATTTAAGTCCGCCCTCAGAGCCCGCCCGCACGCGGCCCATGGCCGTCCGGCGTGTCGCCGGACGCATCTCACGGCATGCTGCGACCCTGAACCGCACGCGTGCCGGAGGCGGGACACTCACGCAATTTGAGCCAAATCACGACACCCCCGCCACACCCGGCGCGGAAGACTGGGCGCGTCACTTCCGACCGACCCAGGAGTTTTCCATGCGTCGTATCGTGCTTCCTCTTGCGGCCGTCGCCGCCCTCGCGCTGTCTGCGTGCAACAACCACGACACGCCCGCCACCGGCCCTGCGTCCACGACCGATCCGGCGACGGCGCCGCCGCCGATGGACTCGCAGACGCCACCGGCCAGCGACCCGATGATGCCGCCGCCGACCGACCCGACGCTGCCGATCAACGACCCGGTCGACCCCAGCATGCCGCCGCCGACCGATCCCACGATGCAGCCACCCACCGATCCGACGACCACGCCGCCGGCACCCCCGACGGGTCAGGACGGAACGACCGGCACCTGATCGTCGCGTTCCGATCGCGCTCCTCTGCCCGGTTCGACACGCGGCAGGCGCGACACGCGCTCCAACCGACATGCCGCCCGTGTGTTCACGGGCGGCTCTTTGTTGGCTTACTGGCGCATTCGGCTCGAAATCGAACATGCCATCCACCCGAGGGTGGCGGCATCGGCGCGACCAGGTGCGTCAGCGCGACGGGTTGCGCCGGGCCTCGTCGCTGACGGTTCGACGCGCGCGGAACTCGCTGTCCTCGTTCCACTGCGGCCAGTCGCCCGTGTTGGCGAGCGCCGCCGCCAGGCGGTAGACCGTGCGCGTATCGGCTGTGGGGCCGGCCATGTCCCAGCTGTCGTCGAAGGCGTCACCGGGCTGGTGATAGCGATGCGCGAAGTAGTCTGCGCGCGCCGCTTTGCCGCCTTCGACGCCGCCATCGAGCTGGTCCATGCCCGGACCGATCGTCAGCGCCGGCACCCCGGCCTGGGCGAATGCGAAATGGTCGGCGCGGTAGAACAGCCCCGCTTCGAGATTGGGATCGGGCGACCAAGTGCGGCCGTCGATGGCCGCCGCCGCGGCCAGATCGCGCTCGAGCGAGACGCGGCCGTTGCCCCAGGACGAGATGTCGCGGGTTTCGCCGTCCGGGCTCCACATTTCCATGTTCAGCACCGCGGCCGTGGTCTCGAGCGGACGCAGCGGATTGGCCGCGTAATAGGTCGCACCGAGCAGGCCGTTCTCCTCGGCCGTCAATGCGATGAACTGCAAGGTACGCGCCGGGCGCGGACCGGCGGCGAACACGCGCGCCAGTTCGATCAGCGACGCGATCGCGGTCGCGTTGTCGACCGCGCCGTTGATGATCGCATCGCCACTGGCATCGGGCTGGCCGACACCGAAACTGTCCCAGTGGCCCGACAGCACGACCGTCTCGTCGGGACGCGACGCGCCCGGCAGCACGCCGACCACGTTGTGGCTGGTCACGCGCTCGCGCTGCACGTCGAAGGCGATGTCCAGGCGCGCATCGCCGAGCGCGCTGCCGCGAAAGCCCGTCTGCTGCGCCCGTCGCTTTTCGGCCTCGAAATCGAGCCCGGCATCGGCGAACAGACGCACCGCGACCTCGCGCTGCATCCAGCCACGCATCGGCAGGTGATGGGTCTGGGCGTCGGCGCGGACGATGTCGTACTGCGGCCCGGCGCGACCGTTGCGCACCGTCGCCCACGGGTAGGACGCCGGCTCGGTCTCATGGACGATCAGCACGCCGGCCGCGCCGCGTCGCGCGGCCTCTTCGTACTTGTAGGTCCAGCGGCCGTACCAGGTCAGCGCGCGCCCGCCGAAGCGACCCGGCGCCTCGGCCTCGAAATCGGGATCGTTGATCAGGACCACGACCAGCTTGCCGGCGACGTCGAGACCCGCGTAGTCGTCCCAGTCGAGTTCCGGCGCGGTGATGCCGTAGCCGGCGAACACCACCGGCAGGTCGGACAGCGCCACGCGCGCGCCCGGCCGCAGGGTCTCGACCGCGATGTCCTCGCCATTGGCGAGCGCGCGCGTCTGGCCGCCGACATGCAGCCGCGCCTCGACCGGGCCGACGATCGCACTGCGCTCAAGGACGACCGCCTGGGTCCAGCCACCGTCGTCGCCGCCCGGCGACAGTCCGGCCTGCGCGAACTGTTCGGCGATATAGGCAATGGTCTTGCGCTCGCCCTCGGTCGTTGGCGCGCGCCCTTCGAAGGCATCCGAGGCAAGCACCGACAGGTGACGGGCGAGATTGTCGGCGACGATCCCGCCGCCCGGCACATCGGCCGTTGCGGCCGGAGCGGGGCCGCGATCGGTCCCGGCGGCGGCGGCGAATGCCGGCTCGCCGGCGAGCGACAGCGCCAGGGCGGCGGACAGAAGAGCGACAGGGACAGCGCGGCGTGGCATCGGCGGATTCTTCCTCGCATGAATTCTCCCCATCATGCCGCAACTGGCCCGGGCCCCTGCCAGCGGCTAAAGTGGAAGATGGTCCCCCCGACAGGAGCACTGCATGTCACGACGCCTCCGCGTTTCGCTGCCCCGGCCCATGCTGGCCGCCTTGCTGGTGCCCGCGTTCGCACTGGCTGCCTGCGCACCTGCCCATGACGAGGGCTTCGAGGAAGAGCCGCCCGCAGCCGGCGTCGCCGATGCCGACACCGGGGCCGGCAGTGCGATCGAAACCGAAGCGGCGGCCGGCGAGCCGTCGGCCGAGGGCGCGATCGGCACCACGCCCTGCGACACCGAGGCGGTGCAGGCCATGATCGGCCAGCCCGGCAACGACGCGCTTTTCGACAAGGCCCAACAGGATGCCGGCGCCCGCACCCGTCGCGCGATCCGTCCTGGCGATGCGGTGACGATGGATTTCCGCGAAGACCGGCTGAACATCGATCTCGACGCCGAGGGCCGGATCACCGGATTCCGCTGCGGCTGATGTCGCGGCGGCCAAGGGGGCCCGGCACGCCGGTGCCAGGCCCCAGGCGCCTCATGTCGCGCCGTGCACGGCTGGGTGCGAGCCGCGATGGCGGAACCGGCGCGACAGCCAGTCGCCCAGGTCGTCGATGACCGTGAACGCGGCCGGGATCACGATCAGACTCAGCAGCGTCGAGGTGATCAAGCCGCCGATCACAGCGATCGCCATGGGCGCGCGGAAACTCGAATCGCCGGCAAAGCCCAACGCGATCGGCATCATGCCCGCGCCCATGGCCAATGTGGTCATGATGATCGGCTGGGCGCGCTTGCGGCAGGCGTCGACCAGCGCGTCGTGCTGGCTCATCCCCAACTCGTCCTCGGCGATCACCGCGTAGTCCACCAGCAGGATCGAGTTCTTGGTGGCGATGCCGATCAGCATCAGCAGGCCGATCAGCGCCGGCAGCGAGAGCATGTTCTGGGTCAGCAGCAGTGCGCCGAATGCACCGCCTGCGCTCAGTGGCACCGCCGCCAGGATCGTGACCGGCATCAAGGCGTGGTTGAACAGCAGCAACAGCACCATGTAGATGCACACAAGGCCGGCGGCCATCGCCAGCACGAAGCCCACGAACAGCTCGACGAACACCTCGGCATCGCCGCTGTTGAGGAAGCTCACGCCCGGCGGCAGCGTCTTGACGCTCGGCAACGCCTGCACCTGGGCCATGACATCGCCCATCGGACGCCCGTTGAGTTCGGCGGTCAGCGTTACGTTGCGCTGGCGCTGGTAGCGCGAGAGCTGCGACGGGCCGCTGCCGGGCCGGATCTCGGCGACCGCGGCCAGCGGCACCGGACCATCGCGACCGGGCACGCGCAACTGTCCGATCAACGCCGGGTCGGCGAGCACCGCTTCGGCGAAGCCGACCCGGATCGGCACCTGGCGGTCGGGCAGGTTGAGCTTGGCCAGGCGCTGCTCGTAGTCGCCGGCGGTGGCGATGCGGGCCGCTTCGGCGATGTCCGCCGTGGCCACGCCCAGGTCGGCGGCGCGCGCCGGCACGGGCACGATCTGCACTTCGGGTCGCAGCAGCGATGCACTGGAGGTGACGCTGCCCAGCCCTGGGATGCCGCGCAGGTCGCGCTCCAACGCGATCGCCGCCTCCTGCAGCCGCTGGGGGTCGTCGCCCGACAGCACCAGCTGCAGCAGGTTGCCCGGTTCGGAACTGACATAGCTCACGCGCACGCCGGGCAGGTCGGCCAGACGCTGCCGCGCCTCGCGTTCGAGGACCCGCTGGTCGCGATCGCGGGTATTGGCGGTGCCCCAGTCCAGCACCAGGACCGCCTTGCGCGACTCGCCGACGCCGGTCGCGCCGGGATCGCCGAGATCGAGCACCGCGCCCACCGCGGTATAGACCTGTCGAAGCTCGGGCATCTCGCCCAGCAGCCCGCGCGCGCGCTCGGCCATCGCCACGGTCTCCTGCAGGCGCGTGCCCGGCGGCAGCTCGAGGCTCAGGTTGCTGCGCCCCAGATCGGACTGCGGGATGAAGGTGGTCGGGATGAACGGCACCAGCGCCAGCGAGGCGACGAACAGGCCCGTCGCCAGCCACAGCGTGCGACCCCGGTGGCGCAGCGCCGCGTCCACCCAGCCCAGGTACCAGACCATCAGCCGGGAATCGGCCTTCTCCTCGCCGTGCGGCTTGAGTAGGTAGGCCGCCATCATCGGCGTGAGCAGGCGCGCCACCAGCAGCGAGAACAGCACCGCAGTGGCGGCGGTCCAGCCGAATTCCCGGAAGAACTTGCCGGCGATGCCGGGCATGAACGCCACCGGCACGAACACCGCGGCGAGCGTCAGCGAGGTGGCGATCACGGCATTGCCGATTTCGCCGGCGGCCTCGCGCGCCGCTTCCAGCGGCGGCTTGCCCATGCGCAGATGGCGCACGATGTTCTCGATCTCCACGATCGCGTCGTCGACCAGGATGCCCACCACCACCGACAGCGCCAGCAACGTGATCAGATTCAGCGTGAATCCGAACGCGTACATCACCGCGAAGGTCGGGATGATCGACAGCGGCAGCGCCAGCGCCGCCACCCAGGTCGCGCGCCAATCGCGCAGGAACAACCACACCACCAGCAGCGCCAGCAACGCGCCTTCGTAAAGCATGGTCATCGACGAGTCGTAGGACCGGTGGGTCTCGTCGATCGCGGTGGAGACCAGCCGGAAATCGACGCCGGGGTGATCGGCCTTGAGGCGGTCGAGTGCGGCATGCACGCCCGCCTCGACCTTGACCTCGCTGGAGCCGCGCGTGCGCGACATCGAGAACGCGACCACGTCCTCGCCGTCGAGCAGCGCCGCCTCGGTCGGATCGGCGGCGGCGTCGGTGACCGTGGCCAGCGTCGACAGCCGGACCGCACGACCATCGGGCAATGCGACCGCGTAATCGCGCAACGCCTGCGCATCGGCGACGGTGCCCAGCGTCCGGATGGTCTGCTGCGCACCCGCGATCTCGGTCTTGCCGCCTGCGCGTTCGACCTGGATGCGGGCCAACTGCTGCGAGACATCGCCGGCCGTGATGCCCATGGACATCAACGCTCTGGGGTCGAGATCCACCCGGATCTGCCGCTGCACGCCGCCCACGCGGGTGACCCGGGCCACGCCCGGCACGCCGTACATCGCCCGGGCGATGTCGCGGTCGACGAACCAGCTGGCCTCGTCGGCGGTCATGTGCGGCGCGACCAACGCATAGGTCATCAGCGAACCGCCGATGTCGACCTTCGAGATCACCGGCTCCTGGATGTCCTGCGGCAGGTCGGTGCGGATACGGGTGATCGCATCGCGGGTGTCGTCCAGCGCCGTGGCCAGGTCGGCCTCGAGCTGGAATTCGATCGTCGTGGTGCTCACGCCCTCACTGACCGACGATATCACCCGCTTGACGTTGCTGACCGTGGCCACCGAGTCCTCGACCTTGCGGGTGACCTCGGCCTCGAGTTGACTCGGCGAGGCGCCGGGCTGGCTCACGGTCACCGTGGTCATCGGAAACGCGATGTCGGGGAAGCGCGCCACCGGCAACTGGTGGAACCCCCACAGGCCGGCCACGCACAACACGAAGAAGATCAGCAGTGCCGGCAACGGACGCTTGATGGCCCAGGCGGAGATGTTCATCGCGCAGCCGCCCCGGTGCCGCCAACCACCCGTACGCGGTCGCCCTCACCGAGGAAGCCGGCACCGTCGAGCACGACACGGTCGCCGGCGGCCAGGCCATCGACGATCGCGGTCCGGCCGGCGACGGTCTGGCCCGTGCGCACGCGGCGTCGGGTGGCCCGCTGCTGGTCGTCGATGCCGAACACATAGCTGTGACCATCGCGCTGCACGATCGACGCCGTGGGCACAGTCAGCACCTGGCCTTCACCGGTGACGATACGGCCATCGACAAACACGCCGGCCTTCAACGGGCCGGGCGCCGGCAGGTCCGCATAGACCGTGCCGGTGCGCGTTTGCCCGTCCACACCGGGACTGACCGCGCGAATGCGGCCCTCGATCGTCTGGTCCGCGTACTGCAGCACCACGGCATTGCCGACGACGACGTCGGCCAGCTGCGCCTCCGGCAGCTCGGCCCGCCATTCCAGGCGACCGTCGCGGATCAGACGCAACAACTCGGTACCGGCCGCGACCACCTGCCCGGGTTGCACCAGGCGCTTGGAGATCAGGCCGTCGGCGGGCGCGCGCAGGTCCGCAAAATCGCGGCGCAACTGCGCCGCGTCGCGCGCCGCCCGCGCCGTCGCGGTCTGCGCTTCGGCATTCAGACGCGCGGCACGCAGTTCGTCCAGATTGCCGGCACTGATCAGCTGCTGCGCCGCCAGGGTCTCGCTGCGCGCGTAGTTCATCTGCGCCAGCGCCTGCGCAGCGTGCGCCTGGCGCAGCGACGCATCGGCCTGGGCCAGTTCGCTGTCCAGACTGCGGTGATCGAGCCGCAGCAGCACCTGGCCTTTCTTCACCCACTGGCCGACGTCGACCTCCAGCGCGGTGACACGTTGCCCGCTCAGTTCCACGCCCAGTTGCATGTCCTCGTACGCGCTGACCGGCCCGGACACCAGGACCGTGCGCGCCATGGTCTGGCGCTCCACGAGCGCCAGCGACACCGGCAGCGCCGAGGTCTCGGCGGTCGCGTCAGCGGTGGGCCCATCGGCGTCGCCACAAGCCGAGAGCGCTGCGACGAGCAGCAGACAGCAACAACGCAATAGTCGATCACGCATGGCGAGGGTCCCGGACCGCGGTAGCGGGGATGGAGGAGGAAGGAAAAGAGAGACGGTGAGATCAGCCGTCGCGGGCGATCCGCTGCGCGATGCCGTCGAGCATCAGGCCAAGTCCTTGCTCGAAGCGCGCGTCGAAATCGACCGCGTTCCAGGCGTCGCGGGCCTGCCAGCAGTGTGGGAACCGCGCCTCGGCCAAGGCGAGAAACGTCGCACCCAGCGCCTGCATGCTGCCGTCGCCGGGCCACGACTGTTCCTCGATGACGAAGCCCATCGTGTAGTAGACCAAGTCCATCGACGTGGTCGCGGCGAACGTCGCCGGCGCCCCGGCACCCACCAGCGCCGCGATGCTCGCCTCGCCCACGCGCAGCATGTTCTCGGTGGCCAGGAACGTGCCCACATAGACCCGGGCCCCGTCACGGCGCGCCTTGAACGCCGCCCGGAACTCGTGGGCGATCTGCAGCAGCGTTTGCCGCCAGGGCTGGCCGTCGGGCACGTTCCGCGCGACGTCGGCGAGCATCGCATCGGCCATCGCATCGAGCAGCGCCTGCTTGCTGCAGAAGTGCCAGTACAGCGACGGCGCCCGGATGCCCAGTGCACACGCCACCTTGCGCAGCGTGAGGCCTTCGAGGCCGGCGTCGTCGAGGACCTCGAATGCGGCTTGGATGATGGTGTCCCTGGCAATGGGCGTACGCACGCGACGAGGCGACCTAACTTTGTTAGGGAGAGAATCTAACAGCGTTAGTTTGACGCAGCAAGCATCGCAAACCCCGCCCATGCGGCGGTCTGCTCGATCTTCTGACCGATGGAGGCGTGGCGCCTAGCGGCCGGCTCGCGAGGCCTCGAGCATGCGGCGACCGGCCTGGCCGTCGTAGGGCATGCGCCCGAGCCGACGCTGCTCGGCCTGGATCGCGCGCGGTGGCGGTCCAGGTCATGCCGTCGACCTCGCCGAAGTGGTGTCCGTGCGCGGAGCAGGGTCTGCAGCGCGCGGGGCGTCGGCGCGCGGTCAGCGCTCGTCGCGTCTGCCGAACTCGACCGGTTGGGCGTCGGACTTACTGCGCCAGACCCCTTCGCGGTAACGCTCGCAGTCGCGCGACACCGGCTCGCCCGGCTGGTCGGGCCGGCTGACGCATAGCGGATTGTTGTCGACCGCGGCATTGGTATCGCGGTACTCCATCGTGCCGCAGGCGGCGAGCGGCAAGGCCGCTGCCAGGCTCCACAAGCTGCGCATGGATGCAAATTCCGTCGCGTGACGGCCTCGACAATGTCAGGGACACGCCGCCTGCGCAAGGCCGGCCCGGCTGACCAGGCGATGCGCAGCGCCGCGGGTCTCCCAGCCGGTATCGACGCGGCCACGTCGTGGCGATGGGATGCGCTCGACTGCGCCCGCGATGCCGGCGAGCCGTCCGCCTAGGGTCGGCCCGGGGATGCCTGCGCGATCGTCGCGCGCGACGCTGGCGCTCCCCTCTGATGACGGGAGCGCAAGGTGAACACGATCCAATCGACGACGTCGTCCGGACTTGCCGCCGAGGCCCGCCCCGGGCCGGATGAGACCGGGCGGCATCACACGGTCGAACGTGGCGACACGCTGTCGGCCATCGCCCGGCGCTACGGGACCGATATCGCCGGTTTGCTGGCCGCCAATCCCCAGATCCGGAACCCCGACGTGCTGTATCCCGGCGACACGGTCGTCGTGCCAGCAGGGCAAGGCGCCGTGGACGTGCGTGCTGGCGACACGCTGTCCGGCATCGCCGCCGCACATGGCACCACGGTGCGCGCCCTGCTCGACGCCAATCCGCAGATCCGAAATCCCGACCTGATCCACGCCGGCCAGTCGATCGCGCTGCCGGGCGACCGGGGCGCGGCGCCCGTGCCCGGGCAGCCCGCTCCGCCGACCGCCGTCGACACCCCCTCCACGCCGCCCGCCGATGCCGGCGACCATCGTCTGGGCCAGTTGTCGGAGCAATACGAGACCGGCGGCCGCGGCCCCGGCACGGTGTCGAGCGGCGTCGGCGATCCGGGGGGCGTGTCCTACGGCAGCTACCAACTGGCGACCAATCGCGGCCGTCCGCAAGAGTTCCTGGCCGAGGAAGGCAGCCGGTGGGCAGGCGCGTTCGGCGGCGCCGCTCCGGGAACACCAGCCTTCAGCGCGACCTGGCGCGAGATCGCCGCGCGCGAGCCGGCGGCATTCGCCGACGCACAGCATGCCTACATCCAGCGCACGCACTACGACGTACAGACCGAACACGTGCGGACTAACACCGGTCTCGACGTCTCCGACCGCTCGGCGGCGGTGCAGGACGCGGTCTGGTCCACGGCGGTCCAACATGGGCCGGCGCGACGAATGCGATCACCCGCGCCGTGCGCGACGTCGAAGCGCGCGGGCTGTCGCCCGACGACGGTGTCGCATACGACCGCGCGCTGATCGATGCGATCTACGACGAGCGCGGCCGCCGCAACGCCGACGGCGCGCTGGTGTACTTCACCAGTGCACCGGCGTCCACGCAACGCAGCGTGGCCGAGCGGTTCGAGAACGAACGCGCGGACGCGCTGGCGATGCTCGACCCACCGTGATGCGCCGATGATGGCGGCCCGGGTATCGTGCGGCGCAACCACGGACGATGGAGCCGACCCCATGCAGCGCATTTCCACGCCTCGTGCCAGCCGCCTGATCGGCGTCACTTGCCTGGCCCTCGCCCTGTCGGCCTGCTCGCAGGCTGCAGCGCCGCCGGACGAGGGGTCGTCTGGCGCAGCACCATCGCGCGGCGCGGCGCATGACGCCGGCCAGCCGGCCTCCGAGCATCCCGAACGCGCAGGGCGCTATGTCCTGCGGGGCGCGCACGCAGCCGACCTGGAGTTGGCGCCTGCGGCCGCCGGTGCGCACTGGGAGGTGGTGCTGCGCGGCGGCGGCGCAGCCGCCGATGGCGCGGCCGTGGCGGCCGATTGCGAACTCCATGCCCGCGGCCCGCTGCGCGACGACCGCATCGATGCCGACGTCGTGCCGTTCGAGGGCGAACTGATGTCGGTGACTGCCGCCGACCTCAAGCGCGTACCTGCATCGGTGACGGTCCGCTTCGACGGGCCCAGCGTCGTCGTCCAGACCGACGCCGCGCTGTGCGGCAACGGCGCGGACTTCAACGGGCGCTACCAACGCAGCCAGCAATTGCAGCACGCTGGGTGACCCAAGCCGGTGTCGCCATGCGCGCACTTGAAGGCCACACGCATCGGCGAGAGCGAACGCTAACGGCCGGCCTGCAAGGCCTCGAGAATACGGCGACCCGCCCGGCCGTCGTCGGGCGTGAGCCCAAGCCGGCGCTGCTCGGCCTGGATCGCACGCCGGGTGGCGGTCCCGATCATGCCGTCCACCTCGCCGATGTCGTGCCCGCGCGCAGCGAGCAGGGTCTGCAGCGCGCGACGGTCGGCGCGCGACAGCCCAGGATCATCGGTCGGCCACGGCGTCGCCAGGCCCGTCCCGCCGCGCAGCCGGTCGGCGAGCAAGGCGATCGCCAGTGCGTAGCTCTCGGCGGCGTTGTACGAGTAGATCGCATCGTAGTTACGCAACACCAGAAACGCCGGGCCCGACGCGCCGGTCGGTGCGATCACCGCCGCGCGTGTGTCGCCGGCCGGCAACGCGCCGCCGTCGACGCGGGTCACGCCGCGCGCGGCCCACTCGGACACCGGCCGGCGGTTCGTGCGCCCGGCCTGCGCGATCGCGAAGCCCGACGGCAACCGGACCTCATAGCCCCAGGGCTGGCCGCGGCGCCAGCCGGCGCGCGCGAGATAGTGCGCGGTCGAGGCCAGGGCGTCGGGAATGCTGTCGACGAGATCGCGGCGGCCGTCGCCATCGAAATCCACCGCGATGCGCGCGTAGGTGCTGGGCATGAACTGCGTGTGGCCGAAGGCACCGGCCCAGGAACCGGTCAGGCCCGGATCGCGCAGATCGCCGTCGTGCAGCAGCTTGAGCAGCGCCAGGAATTCGCCGCGGAAGAACGGCTGTCGACGACCGTTGCAGGCCAGCGTCGCCAGCGACACGCGCAGCGGCCGCTTGCCCGAGATGCGCCCGTAGTCGCTCTCCACGCCCCAGACCGCAACCACGGTCTCGGCATCGACGCCGTACTGCGCCGCAACTCGCGCCAGCAGGTCGCGGTGCTCGGCCAACATCGCGCGGCCATCCTCGACGCGCTGCGCATCCACCAGCCCGGCCAGGTAATCCCACAGCGGCGTGGTGAATTCGGGTTGCGCGTCGAGCAGCGGCAAGACGCTCATGTCCGGCTGCAGGTCGGACGTCAACCGGTCGAAGGCATCGCCGGGAATACCGCGCTTGGCCGCATCACCACGGATGCCGGCCAGGCACTGGGCGAACGCGGCCGGATCGGCCGGCGGTGGCGGCGGCGTGGCCGCCGACACCGTGCCGGCCGCGCCCAGCAGCGCGAAGGTCGTGAGGGTACGCAGACGGATCTTCATCGCATGGAACTCCTGGGCAAAACGGCCCTGCCACTGTGCCTGAGCAGGCGGTCAGCGGGCGCGTGCGCGGGTTCGGGTTTAACGCGCCGCTCAGGCGGCCGCGCACGAACGATGGCAGAACGCGCAGGCCGACTCGGCCTCAGCGCACGTCGCCATCGACGTAATACCAGTGGCCGTCCTCGCGCACGAAGCGGCTGCGCTCGCGCATGCGCACGACGCTGCCGCCGCCGATGCGATAGCGCGCGACGAACTCGACCTCGGCGCGATCGTCGTCCAGCACGTCGAACGCACGCACGTCCAGGCCCAGCCACGTGGGCTGCGGCCCGCGCAGATCGAGATCCGGCGGGCAGGTGCGCGGATGCCAGCTCGTCCGCAGGTAGTCGACATCGCCGCGCACATAGGCGCTGTAGCGCGCACGCATCAGGGTCTGGGCATCCGGCGCCGGCATGCCGGCGTGGATGCGACCGCAGCAGTCGTCGAACGACAGGTGGCGGCCACAGGGACAGGCGGTCACGGAGGACGTATCGGAAGCGGACATCCGGGCATTGTGCAAGCACCGCGGCGCGATCGCGAGCGTGGACGGGGCGCGCTCACAGAAAGCCCGTCGCCGCCAGCGACACTGCCTCGCCCTCGCCGATGACGAAGTGATCGAGCACACGCACGTCGACCAGCGACAACGCCTGCCGGATCATGCTGGTGACTGTGCGGTCGGCGCCGCTCGGGCGATTGCTGCCGCTGGGATGGTTGTGGCCGACGATGATCGCCGCAGCGTTGTGGGCGAGCGCGCGCCGTGCCAGTTCGCGCGGATACACCTGCGCGTTGTCGATCGTGCCCTGGAACACCTCCTCGAAGGCCAATGCGCGATGCCGGGCGTCCAGGTAGAGCACGGCGAAGACTTCATGGGGAAGGCCGCGCAGGCGCTGGGTGAAGTAGCGACCGGCCGTGCCGGGGTCGGTGATTGCCTCGCCACGTTCGAGCGTCTGGGCCAGCACCCGGTTGCCCACTTCGAGTGCGGCGCTCAGGCAACTGGCGCGCGCCATGCCCAGGCCCGGCAGTTGGGTGAGTTCTTGCGGCCCGCGCTCGAGCAATGCGCGCAGCGAGCCGTGGTCCTTGAGCAGGTGGCGGCCGGTCGCCACCGCGTCCATGCCGCGCAGGCCCGAGCCCAGGAAGATCGCCAGCAACTCCGCGTCCGACAGCGCGCCCGCGCCCCGGGCGAAGAGTTTCTCGCGCGGCCGCTCGCTCTTGGGCCATTTCGATATGTGCATCGCCGCCTCCGTTGGGGGAGCCGGCACCGGCGCGACGCGACGGGGAGGACGTCGGACGCGCATCGCCGGTGCCGGCGGGACCTGTATTGCAGCGCGTCCGCCGGTCCCCGCGCAGCCAGCGGTCCACACCGCTTCGGGTAAGCTGTCGGTCGATTTTCCGGTAGGGCTTCCCCGACCATGGCTGGCGCGTCGACCTCGCTGCATGGGCAGCGCATTCTGCTGTGCGTGTGCGGCGGCATCGCCGCCTACAAGGCCGCCGACCTCGTCCGGCGTCTGCGTGATGCCGGCGCCCAGGTGCGCGTGGCGATGACCGACAGCGCGCTGCACTTCGTCTCGGCCGCGACCTTCCAGGCGGTGTCGGGCGAACCGGTGCGCACCACCTTGTGGGACCCAGGCGCCGAGGCCGCGATGGGCCATATCGAGCTGGCACGGTGGGCCACGCGCGTGGTCGTGGCGCCAGCGACCGCGAACACGCTGGCCAAGCTCGCGCACGGTTTCGCCGACAACCTGGTCACCACGCTGTGCCTGGCGACGACCGCGCCGCTGACCGTGTGCCCGGCGATGAACCACCGCATGTGGCTGCACCCGGCCACGCAGGCCAACCTCGCGCTGCTGCGCGAGCGCGGCGCGCAGGTCGTGGGGCCGGAGGACGGCCCGCTGGCCGAAGGCGAATCGGGCCCCGGACGACTGGCCGAGCCGACCGCGATCGTCGCGGCGCTGCCGGTATGAGCGGGCCGCTGGCCGGCCGACGCGTGATCGTCAGTGCCGGACCGACGTACGAGGACCTCGATCCGGTGCGGTTCCTGGGCAACCGCAGCAGCGGCAAGATGGGCTTCGCGGTCGCCGCGGCCGCCGCCCAGGCCGGTGCCGAGGTGCGGCTGGTGGCCGGCCCCGTGCACCTGCCCACGCCCGACGGCGTGACGCGTGTCGATGTGCGTTCGGCCGCGCAGATGCACGCCGCGGTGTTCGCGGCCCTGCCCGCCGACGTCTACGTCGGGGCCGCTGCGGTCGCGGACTTCACACCGGCCCAGGTCGCCACGTCGAAGATCAAGAAGCGTGCCGGCGAGGCCGGCCTGACGCTCGAATTGGTGCGCACCCGCGACATCCTCGCCGAGCTCGCCGCCGACCCGCGCCGGCCTCGGCTGGTGGTCGGCTTCGCCGCCGAGACCGACGACGTCGACGGCAACGCCCGCCACAAGCTCGCCACCAAGCGCGTCGATCTGATCGCGGCCAACCGTGTCGGTGTCGCCGGCAGTGGGTTCGAGGGCGACGACAACCTGCTGGTGGTGCACGATGCCGCCGGCCAGCACACGCTGGGCCCCGGCCCCAAAACCGCGATCGCGGCCGACCTGGTCGCGCTGATCGCCCACCGCCTCGATCCGGAGCCGCCATGAACCACATCCTCGATGTCCGCGTGCTCGATGCGCGCTTCGGCCAGCAGTGGCCGCTGCCGGCGTACGCCACTGAAGGCAGCGCCGGTCTCGACCTGCGCGCGGCGCTCGACGAGCCGCTGGCGCTGTTGCCCGGCGACGTCGCGCTGGTGCCCTCGGGCCTGGCGATCCATATCGGCGACCCGGGCCTGTGCGCGGTCGTGTTGCCGCGTTCGGGGCTCGGCCACAAGCACGGCATCGTGCTCGGCAACGGCACCGGCTTGATCGACGCCGACTACCAGGGCCCGCTGATGATCAGCGTCTGGCACCGCGGCAAGGACGCCTTCACCATCGAACCGGGCGACCGCATCGCACAGCTGGTGCTGCTGCCGGTGGTGCGCGCGACGCTCAACGTGGTGGATACTTTCGTCGACACCGCACGTGGAGCCGGGGGATTCGGGCACTCGGGCGTCCGCTGACGGGGAAGGCCATGGGCGAGAAGGATCCGCATCGCACACGCGAACTGACCACGCAGCTGGCTCGCGTCGCGCCGGTGCTCGCCGTGGTGCTGGCGCTGCTGGCCCTGTGGTGCGCCTGGCAAGGCGTCCGCCAGTGGCAGGCCGGACAGCGCAGCGCCAGCGTGGCGCAGGCGCGCGATGCCGCGATCGATGCGACCGGGCAGGCGCTGCAGGCCGAACTGCGGCGGATGGGCGAACGCCTGGCCAGCGCGCCGGTGCAGCGCGCGCTGCAGGACGGCCGCCTGGATGCCGCCGGCGTCGAACTCGGCCGCGACTGGTCCGGCGCGACCGGCGTCGCGGTGGTGCCGCGCGACCTGCGCGGCGAGTACGACGCCCTGGGCCCGGGCCACTTCGGCCGACTCGCGGCCCTCGAAAGCGCACTCGCCGCCGGCGAGCCGGTGCTGATGGTGGCCGGCGGCCCCGCCGGTCCGCAGATCCTGGTCACCGCCCCCGCGCGCGCCGGCGAACGACCGGTAGGCGTGGCGATCGCCGCGCTCCCGCTCGAGCGCGCGACCGCCGGCCTGGCTGCGGCCGACGTCGACCCGGCGACCTACGTCGCGCTGCGGCAGGGGGGCCAGACGCTGCTGGCGCGCGGCGAGCCGGCGCTGTCGAACGTCGCCGAGCGCCTGGGCCGACAGGTGCCGGGCACGCAGTTGCGGATCGTCGCCGCAACCCCGCACGTCGGTCCCCCGCCGCTGGGACTGTCGGCAGTGCCGTTGCTCGTGCTCGCCGCGACGCTGCTGGCCTTGGCGGTCGTGGCCTGGCGACTCGCTCGGCGGCGCTCGCCTGCCGGCAGCGCACCCGATGCGGCGCCCACGCTCGCCCAGTCGCTGGCAACAGCCGACGCGGGGCGCCCGGCCCCCCGTCCGGCGCCGGCAACGGCGCCCAAGCCAGTGGCGGCACGGCTCGATCCGGCGATCTTCCGCGCCTACGACATCCGGGGCGTCGTCGGGCGCACACTCGATGCCGCGATCGCCGAGTCGATCGGGCGCGCGATCGGCACGCTGATGCACGAGCAGGGGCTGGACGAGATCGTGGTCGGTCGCGACGGCCGGCTCTCGGGCCCGGACCTGGTCGCCGGCCTCGTCACCGGTCTGCGCGCGAGCGGGCGCAATGTCGTCGACATCGGCCTGGTGCCCACTCCGCTGAGCTACTTCGCGGCCTACCACCTGCGCACCGGCTGCTGCGTCTCGGTCACCGGCAGCCACAATCCGCCCGAGTACAACGGGTTCAAGATCGTCGTCGGCGGCGAGACGCTGTCGGGCGAGGCCATCGCCGATCTGCATGCGCGCATCACGGGCGAGCGCCTGTACGCTGCGCCGGCGCCGGGCGGACTGGTCGAGCGCGACCTCGCCGAAGACTACATCCGCCGCATCGCCGACGACATCCAGATCGCACGGCCGCTGAAGGTCGTCGTCGATGCCGGCAACGGCGCGGCGGGCACGCTGGGCCCGCGCGTGCTCGAGGCGATCGGCGCCGACGTGATCCCGCTGCACTGCGAGATCGATGGCACCTTCCCGCATCACCATCCCGATCCGAGCGAGCCGCGCAACCTGGCCGACCTGATCGACGTCGTCAAGCGCATGGGCGCCGACCTGGGCGTGGCCTTCGACGGCGACGGCGACCGGCTGGGCGTGGTCGCCGCCGATGGCGCCATCATCGAGGCCGATCGCGTGTTGATGCTGTTCGCCGCCGACCTGCTCGAACGCAATCCCGGCGCGTTGATCATCCACGACGTCAAATGCACCGGCCGCTTGACCGGCCATGTGCTGCGCCACGGCGGCAGCCCGCTGATGTGGAAGACCGGTCACTCGCTGATCAAGGCCAAGATGCGCGAGACCGGCGCCGAGCTGGCCGGCGAGATGAGCGGCCATTTCTTCTTCGCCGAGCGCTGGTTCGGTTTCGACGACGGGCTCTATGCCGCCGCGCGGCTGCTGGAGATCCTCGCGCTGGAAGCCGACCCCACCGCCGCGCTCCATGCGCTGCCGGTCGGCGTGTCGACGCCCGAGCTCAAGGTCGAGGTGCCCGGCGGCGACCCGCACGCATTCGTCGCGAGATTCCTCGCGCAGGCCGCATTCGACGGCGCACGGCTGTCGACGATCGACGGGCTGCGTGCCGACTGGCCCGACGGCTGGGGACTGGTGCGCGCGTCGAACACGACGCCGGTGCTCGTACTGCGCTTCGATGCCGACGATGCACAGGCGCTGGCACGGATCCAGGGATTGTTCCGCGAGCGCCTGCTCGCGATCGAACCGGGACTGACGCTGCCGTTCTGAGGTGCGCATCGCCTGCGACCTGCACGCCGCGCGCCCTCGCGCTGGCGTGTGGCCACCGGGATCATGGAAAGCACCGCGCACCGCCCGACCCGCGCTCGCGGGCACGTCCGACATCGGCACGGGCAACAGGCCGATGTCACGCATCGACGCACTGACCGAGGCTGACGGCACACCTTCATCGGAGTGCCGCCATGTCGATGCCGATCCGTTTGTCCTGCCTGCTGTGGCTGTGCACCGGCCTGGCGCCGATGCCGGTGCCTGCGCAGCCAACCCCCGATGCGCTCATGCTGGCCACCGACCTGCGCGGCGAGATCGACGTCGGCGCCTACTACGTCAGCGAGAAACTCGACGGCGTGCGCGGGCGCTGGGACGGTCAGGCGCTGTGGACGCGCGGCGGCCACCGCATCGCGGTCCCGGCAGGCTTCACCCTGGGCTGGCCCGACGGCTCGATGGACGGCGAGTTGTGGCTCGGGCGCGGCCGGTTCGACGAGACCAGCGCGCTCGTGCGTGGCGCCGATCCGACCGATCCGCGCTGGCGGCAACTGCGGTTCCTGGTCTTCGACCTGCCCGACCACGCCGGCCCGTTTTCCGAGCGCATGGCCGCGATGCAAGTGCTGACCTCAGGCACGGCGCATCCACAGTTGGCCATGATCGCGCAGACGCGCCTGCCGTCGCGGGCCGCGCTCGACACCCGGCTGGCGGAGGTCGTGGACGGCGGCGGCGAGGGATTGATGCTGCACCACCGCGACGCGCGCTACGCCGCCGGCCGCAGTCCCGCGCTGCGCAAGCTCAAGCCGTTCGACGATGCCGAAGCGCGGGTCGTGGGTTACCTGCCGGGCAAGGGCAAGTACGCCGGTCTGGTGGGCGCGCTGGTGGTCGAGCATGCCGACGGACGCCGGTTCCGGATCGGCAGCGGACTGCGCGACGCACAGCGGCGCGACCCGCCCGCGATCGGCAGCCTGGTCACCTACCGCCACAACGGCGTGACCGCCAACGGCCTGCCGCGTTTCGCCCGGTTCCTGCGCGTCCGCGACGACGAACCCAACGCCTCGCCCCCTGGTGACGGCAAGCCGCCTGAGAGGCCCTCGCCGCGATCGTGATGCCGGCACCCCGGCCGGTCCTCCGGCAGGCGCACCCGAAACCGGGCGCGCCCGCCGGGACCGCTGGCAGGTTAAGGCGAGGGACCGTCGTCGCGGCGACGGTCCAGGTAGGCCTGCGCCCACCGGTCGGCCACCTTGCCGGCCGCTGTGCGCCCGCCCAGGCCGAAGGCCAATGCGACCGCCACCGCCACTGCACCGAGCACCAGGCCGAACGCGAGATTGACGATGTCATCGGCGATGCCCATCGCGCGCAGCCCCATCGCGATCACCAGCCCCAGGATCGCGACGCGGGCGATGCGCGACAGGCCGACGCCGCCGCCGGGATTGGCGCGCTGGATCGCGCGCGCGGCCAGGTCGGCCAGCCAGTAGCCCACGACCAGGATCACGCCGCCCAGCAGGATGTCGCCACCGAAGGCGATGAAGGTCGCCAACAGGTCGCGCACGCCGGTGAAGCCCAGTCGATGCGCGGCTTCGACCGTCGCAAACAGCAGGATGAAGAACAGCGCCACGCGGCCAACGCACACCGAAAGGCCGGTACCGGCAGGCGGCGCCGACGTTGCGGAGGCCGGGGCCACCGGTGTGGTCTTAAGCGGCAGGCCAGGCTCCGGCGTGCCGGCGGCGGCAACCGGATCGGCGGTCGCGAGCGCCGTGTCCACCGGCGCCGGCCCGGTCGGCGTCGTGCCGAACACGCCCCCCAATCCAAGGCGCTCGGGCAGGCGGTCGAAGCCGAGATTCTCCAGCAGGCGCGTCAGCAGCCCGGAGACGAACCGGCCCAGGTACCAGGCCACCAGCAGAATCAGCGCAGCGGCCAGGATGTTGGGCACCGCGGTCAGGAACAATCCCAGCATCTCGCCGGCCGGCTCGGAGATCGCGCGGATCGCAAGCGCGTCGAGCGCGGCGATCAGCGTCGGCACGATGACCAGCACGAACGCCAGCGTGCCGCCCAGTTGCGACAGGCGCACGCCCGCACCGGCCTGCCCGTGATCGCCGAAGCGGTCGATGCCGGTCGCCGCGAGCAGGTTGCTCACCAGCCCGCGCAGCACCTTGGCGATGAGCCAGCCGACCAGCCCGATCACCACGGCGGCAAAGACATTGGGCAGCATCGACGTGACCTGCGCGGTCATCTGCGACAACGGTGCCATGAGGCCTTCCACGCGCAGGGCTGCAACGATCGCCGGCAGGAACAGCAACAGCACCAGCCAGTAGACGACATCGCCGAGCACCGCCGAGATCGGCCGCACCCCGGCCGATGCCGACAGTTTCTCGTCCCAACGCCCGGCGGCCATCAGCCGGTTGACGCCCGCGCGCAGCGCCGTGGCCAGCAGCCAGGCGACCAGGGCGAGCACGCCGGCCAGAATGATCCGCGGCAGATACAGCATGACTTCGGCCACCAGCGCCGAGAACGGGCCGTACAGGCCATCGAAGCGCAGTACGCTGAACACGCCGATCAACGCGACGATGATCACGAACCAGAACGCGACCGACGCCGCCACCCGGACGACATCGATACTGGACGCGGTCTGGGCGTTCACCCGTTCGTTGAGGCGCAGACGGGTCAGCCCGCTGCGGACCAGGCCGCGCACGAACAGCGCGACGATCAGTCCGACGACCAGGACGGCGACCGCCGCCAGGACGGTCGGCAAATAGTGGCCCAGGCTCAGTTGAAGTTGCCGGGCGAGCGTATCGGGTTGCATGGGGCGTCTCTCCTCGCAGGGATGCGGATCCACCGCATCGCGTCGATGGCGCCGGCAGCGCGGGCGGCAGTGCCGACGGCGGAAGGCGCGCGGCGGCATCGGGATCGCACCGTCATGCGACGGTCGAGCAGAATCGATCCCCATGCCGGGGCGATGACGGTGACCGCATCGCCGGAACCGGGCGAGGTCCAGTCTGGTGATGACGATGTCGGCTCAGAGTGAACGGAACGTAACGCCCGTATCGTGCAGGCAACGCCATCAAGCGCCGTCCGGCGCGATGCCGCGCCCCCGGCCCCACGGCTCGCGGGTCAATTCACCGGCCAGGCATGACGCCGCCGGCGCGTCTCAGCAGGCGCGTTCCCGGGCGAAGGGATTGAGCCTGCGCACCCAGCTGTCGCCGCAGTCGATATCCACCGGCTCGGGCTCAACCGGCTTGGCGGGCGCACGCGCCGCCGCGCGCGCGCGCTCGAGTTCGGCGCGCTTCTCGCGGATGCGCGGCAGCGCGGCCAGCGCGGCGCGCTCGCCCTGCAGGATCGCCGCATTGCGCTGTTCGAAACTGGCCGGCCCGATGTCGTTGACCTGTGGGCGGATCACCACGTCCGCGCGGGCGAGTTCCTGCCGGCCGAGGTTCTGGCCCATGATCGCGATCGACTGGTTGACGATGCCCAGCATGCTGCCGGGCGTGCTGCCGCTGGCCTTGCTGGAGATATCGACCGCGATCACCAAGTCGGCGCCGAGTTGGCGGGCCGCATCCACTGGCACCGGGCTGACGACCCCGCCGTCGACATAGTGGCGGTCGCCGATCTTCACCGGTTCGAACACACCCGGCACGCTGCTCGAGGCGCGCACGGCCTGGCCGGTGTTGCCGCGGACGAACACGATGCGATCGCCGGTCTCCAGGCGCGTGGCAACGGCTGCGAACGGGATCGGCAGACGGTCGATCGTGCGATTGCCGACTTCGCGATTGACGTAGTCCTGCAGCGCGACGCCCTGCACCAGCCCGCCGGAGAACAACCGCACGTCACGGATGCTCGATTCGTCGAGCGCAACCGCCCGCTCCTGCATCCGGAACGGATCCATGCCGCTGGCGTAGAGCGCACCGACCACGCTACCGGCGCTGGTCCCGGCGACGACATCGGCCTTGATGCCATTGGCTTCGAGCATCTTGATCACGCCGATGTGCGCGAAGCCCTTGGCCGCACCGCCGCCGAGCGCCAGGCCGATCCGGACCGGAGGCGTCCTGGTCGCGGGCGCCGCGGACGTCTGGGCGGGGGCGACCGGCACGGGTTTGACGTTGTCGCGTCCGCAACCGGCCACGAGCAACGCCAACGCGCACAGCACGAGCGCCAGCGGGACGCGGCGCGAGACGGGAAACGGCGGGGAACATGGACGCATGGCGGTGGCATCGAAGGGGCGAGGCGCGAGGATACCGAGGCAGGCCCCGCACGGGCAGACACCGGCGACATGGCGCAACACGCGGGCGCATGACGCGCGATGGGCGTCGCATCGGCACGACGAAAAGCGGCCGACCCTGTCAGGATCGGCCGCTTCTTCGACGCTTGGAGACGACGCCGCGACGCGACGCCCGGGGGCGGCTCAGTCCTGGCCGGCGTCGTCCGACGCGGTCTGTCCACGTGCCGCGTTGACCGAGCGCTTGCGTGCGGCGGCGTTGCCGGCCTCGATGCGACGTGAGTTGCCCTGGATGGTGCCGTTGGCCTGCTTCTTGCGGTACTGCCGCGCGGCCACCCAGACCAGGCCCAGGCCGATGGCGCTGGCGGCCACGATCGCCGGGTTGCGACGCAGGAACCCGCCCGCGACCTTCGCGCCAGTGCGCGCGGCACCCACGGTCAGGCCGGTCTTGAGCCACTTTTCCGCCGTGCCCGGAATCGCGTGGCGCAGGCTGTCGCCTGCCTGGCCGACCAGCGACACGGCCTTGTCGGACAGCGCTTCGAACTTGCTCATCGGGGGCTCCTGGAAAATGACCATGGGGAAAGGCCGTCAGTGTGCGGCCGCGACCGTCGATCCAGCGTGAGCGCAGGCCCGGCGCGCCTTGGCGTTCAACCCCCGTTGTGCACGCCGCGCCGCGCCGCGCCACACACCACCAACCCCCGCAGCCGCGCCACGCACGCCCGACCGCCGCGGCAAAGTCCCACCGTCGCCACGGGTCCAGAGCCCCACGTCGCTAAGTACCGCGCGGTTTGGCCCGATGTGTTGCAGGGGCATTCCAAGGATCCTCCGGCCACGGATGTTTCGGATACCGCCCCTTCATCTCCTTGCGCACCTCGGGGTACGTCCGTGCCCAGAACCCCTGCAGGTCGCGGGTGACCTGCAACGGCCGACCGGCCGGCGACAGCAGGTGGATCGTCAGCGCGACGCGGCCATCGGCGATCGTCGGCGTGTCCCCCAGGCCGAACAGCTCCTGCAGCTTGACCGCGAGCACCGGCGGGCGCGGCGTGCCGTCGGCCTCGAGGCCGTACTCGATCGCGCGCACCTGACCGGATGGCACGGCGATCCGCACCGGTGCCAGGCGGTCGAGCTGCTGGCGCTGCGCCCAGTCGAGCCGGCCCTGCAACGCCTGCGCGAAGGTGTCGGCGTCCAGCGCGTCGAGCCGCGTGCAGCCGGCGAACGCCGGCGCCAGCCAGCCCTCGCGGGTGGCCAGCAGCGCCGCGTCGGACAGGTCGGGCAGGCCCAGCTCGGGCATCCACATCCGCAGCCCCTCGACACGCGCCTGCCACTGGCGCAGTCCGTCGCGCCACGGCAGCACGTCGAGTCCGAGTTCACCGACCGCGTCGCTGAGCGCGCGTGCAGCCTGCGCCGGATCGACCCGGCCGTTGGGCCGGGCATCGAGCACGATGCCGTCGAAACGCTGCACGCGCAGGCCCACCAGCGCGCGCTTGCCGGCATCCCAATGGGTCTCGTCGGCGACGACGAAGCGCGCAGGCCAGGCCCGCCGCAGCTGCGCCTCGTCGACCGGCGCGCCGCGCAGCAGCAGCGCGTCGCGCGCCTCGAAGCGCAGGTCGCTGGCGACGATCCATGGCTCACCGAGCAAGGCGCTGTCGTCGAACAACCGGGCCATGCGTCCGTTGCTCAGGCCGTAACGTCGGGCGTCGCGGGCATGGCGATGGCCGATCCGGTCCGGGAAGGCATGCGCCAGCAGGTCACCGAGCGCATGCGCTGGCACGCTCGACGGCGGCGCGACCTCGACCCGCAGGCGCCGCCGCCATTGCCGGGCCGCCGCATCGATCGCCGCCAGCGCCGAGCGCGCGGCATCGGCCGGCACGCGCCCGGCGCGGAACGCGGCCAGCGCCTGCCAACGCACCGCCAGCGCGTCCGAACGCGTCGCGCCGCGCATCGGATCGCGCGCCTCGATCAGCGCGCACAGGTCGCAGGCCAGTGCACGCGCGGCCGGCGCGTCGGCGGCCAGCAGCATCGCCGCCAACCGCGGATGGGTGCCCAGCGCGAGCATGCGTCGGCCGATCGGCGTGATCGTGTCCCCCGCATCGAGCGCGTCGAGCCGGCGCAGCAGATCGCGCGCGGCCGCCAGCGCCCCGATCGGCGGCGCATCGGGGAACGCGAGCGCGTTGTCACCCCAGGCCGCCAGTTCGAGCGCGAGCGCCGCCAGTTCGACCTGCGCGATCTCGGGACGACGCTGCGGCTCGAGCCGTTGCGATTCGGGCCACAGCCGCAGCGCCACGCCCGGTGCCACGCGGCCGGCGCGCCCGGCGCGCTGGTCGGCCGAGGCCTGACTGACCGTCACCACGTCCAGCCGCGAGAACCCGCTGTTGGGATCGAAGCGCGGTTCGCGCGCCAGTCCGCTGTCGATCACGATGCGCACGCCCGGCAACGTGACGCTGCTCTCGGCGACATTGGTCGCCAGCACGATCCGGCGCCGGCCGTGGGCGTCCGGCTGCAGCACGTGCGTCTGCGCCTCGACCGGCAGCTCGCCGTGCAGTGCGAGCACCTCGGGCGTGCCGCTCGCGTCCAGCCGCTGGACATCGCCCTCCAGCAGCGCCTGCACGCGCGCGATCTCGCGCTGGCCGGGCAGGAACACCAGCACGTCGCCCGGATACGCGGCGAGCGCGTCCACCAGCACGCGGCGGACCTGCTGCGCCAGCGCTTCGTCGCGGCGCGGCGGTGCGTGAGAGATCTCCACCGGGAAGCTGCGGCCGGCGCTCGACAGGCGCGGCGCATCCAGCCACTGCGCGATGCGCGCCCCATCGAGCGTGGCCGACATCACCACGATGCGCAGGCCCTCGCGCAAGCCCGCCTGCACCTCGCGCGCCAGCGCCAGCCCCAGGTCGCCGGCCAGGTGTCGCTCGTGGAATTCGTCGAACAGCAGCGCGCCGACGCCGGCCGGCCCCATGCCGCCGAGCTCGGGGTCGTCCTGCAGCATCCGGGTCAGGATGCCTTCGGTCACGACCTCGATGCGCGTGCGCGCCGACACCCGGTGTTCGAAGCGGATGCGGTAGCCGACCGTGCCGCCGACCTCTTCGCCGAGTTGGCGGGCCATGAACGTCGCGGCCGAACGCGCCGCGACCCGGCGCGGTTCGAGCATCACGATGCGGCGACCGGCGAGCCAGGGCGCGTCGAGCAGCGCCAGCGGCACCTGGGTGGTCTTGCCGGCACCGGGCGGCGCCTCGAGCACCAGCCGCGGGTGCGCGGCCAGGCTGGCGAGGAGCTCGGACAGCAACGGGGCGATCGGGAAGTCGGGAGCAGCGGCGGTCGTCACGGCGCACAGGCTAGCGGGCCGGTCGGCCGCGCGATAGCCGTGGCGCGCGCCCGACCGCTTAGGGTTGTCCCGGGTGGCAACCGTCATCTGCGGCGCTTAAGGTCGGCACGTCTCCGAGCCCGGAACCGCCATGTCCCGTCGCCCTGCCCGTCCCGCCCGCACCGCGGCGTGGCTGCTCGCCCTGCTCGTCGCCCCGGCTGCCCACGCCGAGGTGTTCGTCAACGAACTGCACTACGACAATGCCGGCGCCGATGCCGGCGAGGCGGTCGAGATCGTCGCCACCGCCGGCGAAGACCTCGCCGGTTACCGGCTGTGGCTCTACAACGGCAGCAACGCGCCAAACGCAGCGACGACCTACGCCAATGTGGCGGTGCCCGCCGGCCAGGCACGCAACTGCGGGGCGGCGGTGTCGATCGCGACGGTGACCTTCCCGCGCGACGGCTTGCAGAACGGCCCCAACGACGGCATCGCCCTCGTCGACGCGGCCGGCTCGGTCGTGCAGTTCATCAGCTACGAAGGCACGATCGTCGCCGGAAACGGCCCGGCCGCCGGGCTGTCGAGCCACAACCTGCCGGTGTCCGAAAGCGCGTCGGCGCCGGTCGGCACCTCGCTGCAGTTGACCGGCAGCGGCGCGACCGCCGACGACTTCGACTGGGCGCCGTCGGCGTCGCAGACCTTCGGGGCCTGCAACACCGGCCAGACCTTCGCAGGCACCGGCGGTGGCACGGGCACGCCGCCGGCGGTGGTCGCGACCATCCCGGTGGCCGGTGCCGGCGATTTCCCGGCCGCCGGCGATCTGTCGGTGGACTTCAGCGAAGCGGTCACGCTGTCGCCGGGCGCGTTCGCGCTGCAATGCGCGACGTCGGGCGCGATCGCGCTCGACCATGCGACCAGCGGCACGCATTTCGCATTGTCGACCGGCACCGCGCTGCATGGTGGCGAGTCCTGCACATTGACCATCACGGCCGCTGCGGTCCACGACGCCGACGGACGGCAGCCGGCCAGCGATGCCAGCGTCGCGTTCACCGTTGCCAGCGGCGGCACCGGCGGCGGCGACTACTACGCCCGCGTCAACACCAGCAGCGCCGCGCAACTGCGCTGCTCGCTGCACGCCACGATCCGCGGCCACACCTCGTATCCCTACAGCGGCAGCGGTACCAACACCTGGACGATCCTGGAGATCGCCGACGAGGACCCCAGCGATCCGGGCCGCATCCTCGATGCCTATCGCAACCGCAGCTACCCCAAGGTGTCGGGCCGCGCAGGCACCGGCAGCGGCCTGACCTACAACCGCGAGCACACCTGGCCCAAGTCGCTGGGCTTTTCGAGTGCGACCGGCGACAAGGGCCTGCCCAATGCGCCGCACACCGACGCGCACATGCTCTATCTCACCGACACCGACCACAACGCCGCGCGCGGCAACAAGCCGTTCGCCGACTGCAGCGCGCAGGCCAGCTGCAGCGAGCGCGCGACCGAGGCCAACCACGGCATCGGCGGCGGCACCGGCACGTTCCCGGGCAATTCGAACTGGACCGACAACGCCGGCTTCCAGGTCTGGCGCCATCGCAAGGGCGACATGGCGCGCGCGGTGCTGTACATGGCGATCCGCTACGAGGGCGGCACGCACCCGTCGACCGGCCAGTCCGAGCCCGACCTGGAACTGACCGACGACCGCAGCCGCATCGTCGGCACGTCGGCCTCGCCCGCGTACATGGGCCTGCTGTCGACGCTGCTGGCCTGGCACCAGGCCGACCCGCCGGATGCGGCCGAGCGCGCGCGCAACGAGGTCGTCTACAGCTTCCAGGGCAATCGCAATCCGTTCGTCGACCATCCCCAGTGGGCGACCCGTGCCTTGTTCGAGAGCAGTCAGCCGGCCAGCTGCCAGTTGGCGAACTGAAAGACCCCGCGCCCGTCCGGCACGCATGGCGTGCCGGGCGCGACGCGCCGCGTGTCCGTCGACCCACGGCCTACAATGCGCAGCCCGTTCTCAAGGTGCTCGCGCGTGACCCCGCCCCTGATCGACATCGGCGCCAATCTCACCCACGACAGCTTCGACCGCGACCGCGACGCCGTGCTGGCGCGCGCGCGCGATGCCGGCGTGACCCGGATGATCGTCACCGGCGCCAGCCGCGAGCACTCGCCCAAGGCGCTCGAGCTCGCGCGCCAGCACCCCGGCATGCTGTACGCGACCGCCGGCGTGCATCCGCACCACGCGGCCGAGTACACCGAGGAATGCGACGCCGAACTGCGCGCGCTGCATGCGCACGCCGAGGTGGTGGCGGTGGGCGAATGCGGGCTCGACTACTTCCGCGACTTCTCGCCGCGGCCGGCGCAACGCCGCGCCTTCGAGCGCCAGTTGCAGATCGCGGCCGATCTCGCCGCCGCCGGCACGCCCAAGCCGCTGTTCCTGCACCAGCGCGACGCACACGAGGACTTCGTCGCGATCATGAAGGACTTCGAGGGCCGCATCGGGCCGGCGGTCGTGCACTGCTTCACCGCCGGCCAGCGCGAACTGTTCGATTGCCTGGATCGCGACTGGCACATCGGCATCACCGGCTGGCTGTGCGACGAGCGGCGTGGCCACCACCTGCGCGAACTGGTGCCCAACATCCCCGCCCACCGGTTGATGGTCGAGACCGACGCCCCGTACCTGCTGCCGCGCACGCTCGACCCGATGCCCAAGGACCGCCGCAACGAGCCGGCATTCCTGCCGCACATCGTCGCCGAGCTCGCGCGCGACCGCGGCCAGACGCCCGAGGCCGTGGCCGCGGCCACCACGACCACGGCAGCTGCGTTCTTCGGTCTGGATTGATCGCAGGTCTGCGCAGCATCGCGATGCTGGTGATCCGGGCACACGGCCCGGCATCCGCACAAGCGGCGCGAAGCACCGCAGGGGGCGAGCATGCGATGCTCGCCACTCTGCCATCAGGATAGATCGCATGATCGAGATGATCATTCCGCAGCGCCGCCACGACCTGGGGGGCGGCTTCTCGGTCGGCCGGGTGCTGCCGTTCGCCAAGCGACGCATGATCGGGCCCTTCGTGTTCTTCGACCACATGGGGCCGGTCGATCTGCCCGCCGGCATCGATCGCAGCGTCGATGTCCGTCCCCATCCGCACATCGGGCTGTCGACCGTGAGCTATCTGTTCTCCGGCCAGATCATGCACCGCGACAGCCTCGGCTACGCCCAGGCGGTCAAGCCGCACGAGGTGAACTGGATGACCGCCGGCAGCGGCATCACCCACAGTGAGCGCTTCGACCACGCGCGCCAGCACGGCGACTGTGTGCACGGCATCCAGGCCTGGGTGGCGTTGCCCGATGGGCAGGAGGAGATCGCGCCCTCGTTCTCGCATCACGCCGGGCACGAACTGCCGCAATGGGACGAGGCGGGCGTCACCGGTCATCTCATCGCCGGCAGCGCCTACGGGCTGAGCGCGGGCGCCAAGACGCTCTCGCCGCTGTTCTACGCCCATCTCGAACTGGCCCCCGGCGCGGTCGCGGAGATTCCAGGCGGTCACCGGGAACGCGGCCTCTATGTCGCCACCGGCGCGGTGGAACTGGACGGCGCGCGCTACGGCGCCGGGACGATGCTGGTGCTGGACGCGGCAGCCTCTCGCGTGCGCGCCGCCGAGCAGGCCACAGTGATGGTGCTGGGCGGGGAACCGATCGGCGAACGCTTCATCTACTGGAACTTCGTCTCGTCCTCGCGCGAGCGCTTGGCGCAAGCGGCCGCGGACTGGAAAGCCGGCCGGATGAAACTGCCGGACGCCGACGATGCGGAGTTCATTCCGCTTCCCGACAACATGCCGTTTCCGGCGCCCCCGGCGATGTCGTAACGCGGGCGGCGTACGACCGCACCCGCGGGCACAGCTACCGCGACAGGCGTCCGCGCCGCGGCCAGGCCGCGAGCAAGGCCCAGACGCCGCCGATGCCCGCGACCCAGGTCGCGACCGGCAGGCCGCCCACCCGCGGGCCGCCGGCCTCGAGCGCGTAGAGCACCGCCGCGACGATCAGCAGGCCCACGCCGAGGATCGCCGCGACCACGCGCCGCTGCATGCCCTGCATCGTGGTGGTCAGCAGCGCCAGGTCGTCGGAGCGCATGCGCAACTCGTGCCGGCCCTCGACCTGCTGCTTGAGCCAGGCGTGCAGCAGCTGCGGCATCTCCGGCGCGCGCGTGACCAGTTCGGGCAGGCGGTCGCGGAACTCGCGCAGCAGCCGCGGCGGACTGTAGCGCTCGATGAGGATACGCTCGAGCACCGGGCGGGCAACGGCCCAGATATCGATCTTCGGGTCGAGCAGCCGGCCGATGCCCTCGATGCTCAGCAGGGTCTTCTGCAGCAGGATCAGCTGCGGCTGCAATGTCAGCTCGTAGCGCTGCGCGGTGCGGAACAGCTTGCCCAGCACCTCGCCCAGCGAGATCTCCGACAGCGGCCGGGTGAAGTACGGCTCGCAGACCGCACGCACCGCCGCCTCGAGCTCGTCGATGCGCAGATGCGCGGGCATCCAGCCGGCCTGCACGTGCAGCTCGGCGATGCGGCGGTAATCGCGGCGGAAGATCGCCATGAAATTCTCGGCGAGGTAGTACTGATCCTCGCGCGAGAGCTGGCCCATGATGCCGAAGTCGAGCGCGATGAAGCGCGGATTGGTCGTGCGCTCGGGATCGACCCAGATGTTGCCCGCGTGCGCGTCGGCGTGAAAGAAGTTGTCGCGGAAGACCTGGGTGTAGAACACCCGCACGCCCTTGGCCGCCAGCGCGGACCGGTCGATGCCGGCCGCGTCGAGCGCGGCGATGTCATCGCTGGGAATGCCGTACACGCGCTCGAGCGTGAGCACGCGCTGGGCGGTGCGCTCCCAGACCGGCGCCGGCACGTAGAGATCGCTCGATTGCGCCCAGAAGCGCCGCAGCACCGAGGCGTTGGCGCCTTCGCGCTGCAGATCGAGCTCGGCGGCGAGGGTGTTCTCGATCTCGGCCACGACTTCGCGCGGGCGGATCTTGTCGGCGTTGGGATGGGTGCGCGCGACCAGCGCGGCGAGATTGCGCAACAGCGCGACGTCGGCGGCGATCTGCTTCTCGATGCCCGGACGCAGCACCTTGACCACGACCTCGCGCGGCGGGCCGTCGGCAGTGCCGGGCAGCATCGCCGCGTGCACCTGGGCGATCGATGCCGAGGCCAGCGGCACCGGGTCGAAGGCAACGAAGGCCTGCGCGATCGGCATCGCCAGTTCGCGCTCGACGATCGCCTGCGCCAATGCGCCGTCGAACGGCGCGACCCGGTCCTGCAGCAGCGCCAGGTCGTCGACGATGTCGGGCGGCACGATGTCGCGACGGGTCGAGAGGATCTGTCCGAACTTCACGAAGATCGGACCGAGTTCCTGCAACGCCAACCGCAGCCGGGCGCCGCGCGACTGCGCGGCGATCGCGGCCGAGGCCCGCGGCACGAATGGCCGCGCCAGCCGCAGCCAGCGTTCGGCCGGCGTGCCGTCGAGCAGGTCGTCGAGCCGGTAACGCAGCAGCACCCGGCCGATGCGCGAAGCGCGCAGCAGGCCCTTCATGCGGCGGTCCCGCGACCGAGCCGCGCCACCCGCACCGCGAGCCGCTCGATATCGTCGCGCAGGCCGTCGACATCGTCATAGAAGGCCTCGAGCTCGGCGCGCGGCACCACATCGCGCGATTCCTCGGTCACGTACTCGGCGACACTCTCGGCCAGGTTGCGGCCGACCTCCTGCGCCTGGCGCAGCGCCGTGGCGAAGGCGTTGGCGACCTGCACACCGACCACCTCGCCGAGCACGGCGACAAACGGCCGCTGCCAGTCGGGGTCGAAGCCCGCGGCCAGGCGTTGCAGCCGGCGCGCGAGCTCGGCATCGCCCGAGACCCGGACCTGGCCGATCGGCGGCGCATCGCCGCGACGCAAGAACGGCAGCTGGCCAAGCGCGCCGGCCAGCGTGGTCCGCACCGACAGGTCGGCCTCGACCTCGGGATCGGGCGGGCCCACGCGCAAGCGCTCGCCGTCCACGCGCAACGTCAACGCCAGCGGCGGCGCACTCAGCGCGAGCGCGATCTGCTGGCCGTCGAGCGCGCGCAGCGCCGCCCCGGTGTCGGCATCGAGCGCGATCGCGCGGTTGAGCGCAGTCTCCAGCGCGCGGCCGGCCATCGGCTTGAGCACGGAGAACGGAGAGAACGGAAGGTCGGCCATGACGCGATTGTAGCGTCGGGCCTAGGCCAGGGCGCTCGCGCAACCCAACGCAAAAAGGCCCGCCGGTGGCGGGCCCTTTGCGTCATCGCGACGGTGCGGTCGGGGCGTCAGACCCCTCGTCCGCGCAGCATCGAGATCACGGCCAGGATCAGGAACACCACGAACAGGATCCAGGCGATATTGGTGGCGGCACCGGCCACGCCGCTGAAGCCGAGGACACCGGCGATGATGGCGACGACGAGGAAGATGACGGCATATCTGAGCATGGTGGTCTCCTGGTGGGCTTCGGCCAGTAGCGGCTGCGGGACCCACCGTATGCCCGCTCAGGTCGCGATCAGGTGATGGCTGAGCAGGACTTCCACGAATCTTTCAGTCGAATGAGACCGTCGTGAAGGGAGACCGCGGGCCGGTAGCCGAAATCCCGCATCGCCGGCGCCATGTCGTACCAATGCGTGGTGCTCAACTGCTCGGCGAGGAAACGCGTCATCGGCGGCTCGCCGGACAGGCGCAGCAGTGGCCAGAGCGTTTCGCACACCGCGCCTGCCGCATAGGCCGCGCGGAACGGGATCGTCTTGTGCACCGGCGGGGCTCCGGCCGCCTCGAGCAGCGCGTTGACGATCCAGCGCACCGTCGTCGGCTCGCCATTGCTGATGAAGTACGCGCGTCCGGCGCAGGCCGCGCCCGGCGCCAGATGCGCGAAGGCGTCGAAGTGCGCCTGCGCGGCATTGTCGATGTAGGTGGTGTCGATGCGATTCTCGCCGTCGCCGACGAAGCGCAGCCGGCCGGCGCGGGCCCGCTCGACCAGGCGCGGCAACAGTTGCTGATCGCCCGGCCCCCAGATCAGCCGAGGCCGCAGCGCGACCGTCGCCAGGTCCGGGCCGTTGGCCGCCAGCACCGCACGCTCGGCGATCGCCTTGGTCGCCGCGTACGGCGCCTTGAACCCCTCGCCGTAGGGCACGGTGTCGGCGGTGCCGCCCTCGACCGGATGCGTGGCGCGATGGGTGACGCTCGGCGTGGACGTGTACACGAGCCGTCCGATGCCGTGCGCGCGGCAGGCGTCGAGCACGTGCTGGGTACCGACGACGTTGGCCTGGTGGTAGCTGTCGTAGTCCCCCCACGCGCCCGCCTTGGCGGCGTTGTGGAACACCGCGTCCATGCCGGCCGTCGCCGCGCGCACGGCGTCGCGGTCGGCGAGATCGCCGCGGATCTGGCGCACGCCCAGGGCTTCGAGTTCGGGATAGTGGCCGCGATTGAAGCTGGCGACCGTGTGGCCGCGCGCGACCAGGCCGCGGCACAGCGCCTGCCCGAGGAAGCCGCCGCCGCCGGTGACCAGGATCTGCATGTCGCGCTCCACGCTTGAGGAGCGCACACGATAGCGGGCGCCTGCCGGGCTGGCGACGCAGGCGCGCGCAAGCGCTTGATCGGCAAGCCCTTCAGAAACCTTCATCCCACCACCGGGCACTTCATCCGCCGCTTTGGTGGGCTGGCCACTTCCCCAACGGAGTGCCGACGATGTCCATCCTCCCGCGCCTGCTTCTGCTGGCCGCCCTCGCCTGCCCGCTGTCCGTCGCCACCGCATCCCCCCCGGCGCTGGACGACGGCTGGCCAGTGGCCGATCCCGCCCGGCTGGGCTGGGACGCCGCACAACTGGCGGCGCTCGATGCCGCGATCCAAGCAGGCGCGGCGCCCGACGCCACCAGCGTGCTGGTCGTCCACCGCGGCGCCTTGATCCACGAGGCCTACTTCGACGGCGCCGAGCGCGGCACGCTGCACGACACCCGCTCGCTGACCAAGAGCGTGACCGCGCTGCTGGTGGGCGCGGCGCTCGATCGCGGCCTGATCGCCGATGTCCGAGCGCCGGTGCTGGGCTTCTTTCCCGACCGCCGGCCGGCCCATCCCGGCGCGTTCAAGGACGCGACGACCGTCGAGGACCTGCTGACGATGAGCGCGCAGTGGGAGTGCGACGACAACAACACGTTCTCCAGCGGCCACGAAGAACGCATGTACGTGAGCGCGGACTGGACGGGTTTTGCGCTCGACCTGCCCGAGCGCGGCTACGCGCCGTGGCAGACGCGGCCGGCCGACAGTCCGTATGGGCGGGCGTTCGCCTACTGCACCGCCAACAGCCTGCTGCTGGGCGCGATCGTCGAGCGCGTCAGCGGCAGGCCGCTGGCCGACTTCGCGCGCGACGCGCTGGAGCGACCGCTGGGCATCGCGGAGGCCACGTGGAAGCGCGCGCCAGAAGGCACCGGCATGGGTGGCGGCGGCACTGGATACCGCAGCCGGGATCTCGCCCGGCTTGGCCAGTTGCTGGCCGATGGCGGACGCTGGCAAGGCCGCAGCATCCTGTCGGCGGCGTGGATCGACGCGATGCTGCAGCCGCGCGCACGCACGCCGTTCGACGCCGACTACGGGTATCAGCTGTGGCGCTTCGATGTCGCCGCGGGCGCGCGGCGGTGGCAGGTCTGGACGATGTCGGGCAATGGCGGCAACGCGGTCTTCGTCATCCCCGAAGGCCAGTTGGTCGTGGTCGTGACCCGGACCCACTACAACCGGCCGGGGATGCACACGCAGACCCGGGCCTTGTTGTCGGACTACGTGCTCAGCGCGCTGCCGTGACCGCGACCGCGTCGGCCGGCAGGCGCCCGGCGGCGCGCACGCGCGCCCGCTCGTGCGCGATGCCGGCATCGATCCGCGCCAGCACTGCGGCGAAGCCCGGCGCGCCGCGCAGGTCGGCGAACAGCGGCGAGACCCGCAGGTAGTCCGCATCGCGGTGGCCGGCCGTGACCGCGGCGTCCAGCGCCTCGAGCGCCGCGGCGCGGTCGCCGGCCAGCTACGCCAGCAGCGCAGCATCGAGTCCATCCAGCGGATCGGCGCCGGCGGCCAGCCCCGTGCGCAGCGCGGCGCTGCGTGCGCGCAGTGCCGGCGCCGCGGGCCGCGACTCGGCCCCGACGATCCAGGCGACCGTCGCTGGCAGGCTCGCGTGCGGCTTGAGCGCACGCGCGCGCTGCGCCGCGTGCCGCGCGGCATCGAGATCGCCGCGCTGCAAGGCCAGCTCGGCGGCCAGCAGCTGCAAGCCGGCGTGGTCGGTGCCGCGCGACAAGGCTTCGTCCAGCGCCACCTGCGCCTCGACGTCGCGCCCGTGGCGGTGCAGGAAGCTCGGCCAGGCAAGGTTGGAGAACACATTGTCGGGATAGAGCTGGAAACTGCGCCGGTAGCGTCCTTCGGCCGCATCGGCATAGCCGAGCAGGTCGAGGTCGGCGGCGATCTGCAGCGCCAGGAACCGCGCGTCCTCGGGACGGTGCACGGCCAGGTTGGCCGCCAGCGCATCGGCCAGCCGGCCCTGGCGCGCGTACAGATAAGCGGCCGACGCCCGCGCGGCATCGTCGTCGGGGTCCAGCGCCACTGCGCGTTCGTAGCCGGCCAGCGCCGTGGCCACCTCACCCCGGCAATCGTGGGCATAGGCCAACGCGGCGTGCGCGGCCGCCAGGCGCGGCTGGCGCGCGAGCACGTGTTCGGCCAGCGCCTGCGCGCGGTCGGCATCGGCGGGGTCGCCGCCATACAGGCACAGCCGCGCAGCATGCGCGCGGGCCAGGCCCAACGCGGCCTGCACGTCGTCGGGCGCTTCTTGCAGGCGCTGCCGGTACAGCGCGAGCGCACGCGCGTTGTTCTCGCGCTGGCCGATGCGGGCGTAGTAGTCGGCACGCTGCAGCAGCGGCGACAGCGCCTGCGCGGCCGGCCTCGGCCACGACCACCAGCCGATCGCGGCGATCACCGGCAGCAGCGCCAGCACCGCGCCGGCAACGAGCCGCCTGCGGCGAACGCCGGGCACGCGCAGCGCATCGTCGTCCGGATGTGGCGGGCTGCACAGCTGATAACCGCAGCCCCGCACCGAGCGCAGGTAACGCGCCCGGCGCCCGTCGTCGCCGAGCGCCTGGCGCAGCAAGCGCACGCGCTGGGTGACGGTGTCCTCGCTGACCAGCGCCGGCGCCCAGACCTGTGCGATCAGTTCGTCGAAGCCAACGACCCGCGTGCCCTGCCTCAACAGGTAGTGCAGCAGGCGGAAGCTGAGCCCGGCCACTTCCAGCACCTGGCCGTCGTCGCGCACCACCCGCTGCCGGGCCACGTCGATGCGCAGATCGTCGAGACGATAGTGCGCAGGCGACGCGGCGGCGGGCTCAGACACGGGCGGCGGCCCAGGCGGCGAGCGTCTCGCGGCCGATCTTGGCGTTGTGGCGGATATCGACCGGGAAGCGCGGGTGGAACAGCACCGTCGCGATGCCGGCGGTGTGCACGAAGCCGGCACCGATATGGCGCAATTCGTCGGCGATGCGCGCGTGCTCGGTCTTGCCCACGCCCGGCCGCGGCTCCACGCACAGCACTGGGGTCTGGCGGCCGGCGGGGCCGACGCCGACCAGGGCGGTGCGCGCGACATCGGGGTGGACGTTGAACACCGGCTCGACCTGCTCGGTGCACAACGTGGCGTCGCCGGTCACGACGCGATGGCCCTTGCGCCCACAGAACCACAGCCGGCCCTCGCTGTCGAAATAGCCCAGGTCGCCCATGCGGTGGACGATGCGCACGCTGCCGTCGGGCCGGGTCTCGGCGATCTTCGCCAACCGGGTCTGCGCCTCGCGGCCGAAGTAGGTATCGGTCGCGGTGGGGCCGGCGACGGTGATTTCGCCGATCTGTCCGCGCGGCACCTCCAACGCATCGGACCACGTGGCGATCGCGGCATCGTCGACGCCGATGATCCGCACCTCGTTGGGCGGGACCGGCCGGCCGACACAGGTGCCCGCGCCCTGCTCGGTGCGGCTGCGCAGTGCCAGCAGTTCGCGTCCCTCCACGACCGCGACCGGCAGGCATTCGGTGGCGCCGTACGGCGTCCACAGCGAGGCCTGCGGCGGTAGCAGCGCGAGCATCGTCGCCACCACGTCCGGCGGCACCGGCGCCCCGGCCGAGGTGACCCGGCGTATGCCAGGCAGCGGCGCGCCATGCGTGGCGAGCACCCGCATCAGCGCCGGCGAGCCGAACAGCTGGTCGACACCGAAGCGCGCGATCGCCGAGTGCAGTTTGTGCGGGTCGGCGCGCGCCGGGCGGGTCGGGTCCATGTCCGGGACGATCGAGGTCAGCCCCAGCGCCGGATCGAACAGGGCGAACGGCGGGAACGTCGGCAGGTCGACGCCACCGGGTGGGATGCCGAACGCGTCGCGCAGCATCGCGATCTGCGCGACGAAATGGCGGTGCCGGTACACCACCCCCTTGGGCACGCCGGTCGAGCCGCTGGTGAACAGGATCGCGGCGACCTCGTCGGCGGCCGTGGCCGCCAACTGCGGCCCGGCGCCGGCGCCGGTACGTTCGACCTGCGCCAGGGTCGCGTCGGCCAGCACGGCGCGGTGGCCAGTGGTGATGCGGATCGCCGCCGAACGCGCCCAGCCCAGCAACACGCGCGCGAACTGGGCCAGCGGAATGCCGATGAAGGCCTGCGCCTGCGCCTCGTCCAGGCACTGCCGCAGGGCGCGCCGGTCGATGCCCGGATCGACCAGCACCGGCACCGCGCCGGCCTTGAACAGCGCGAACATCAGCAGGAAGAACTCGGGACTGGGCCGCACCATCAGCACCGTGCGGGTGCCGCGGACGATGCCGCGCGCGGCCAGGCCGGCGGCGATCGCGTCGCTGCGTGCATCGAGCGCGGCGTAGCTGAGTGCATGCGCATCGCGATAGCGCCCGTCCGGGCCGGGGCAGCGCAGTGCGATCTGGGTGGGGCGCTCGCGCGCCAGACGCGGCAACGCGGCCGCGATGTTGACCGCCTCGACGGCGGGGCTGGGGGCATCAGGGTGCGTCATCGGCGACAGGATACCGGCGTGCCGGGCCCGGCCGGCAGGCGTTGCGGCTACGATGCGCGCACGCCCGTTGCCCTGGACACTGCCGATGCGCGCGATCCGCCGCTCCTCCCTGCCGCTGCTGGTCCTGATCGCCGCCCTGGTGTTGACGATCGGCGGCTGCGCCAGCAGCAGCCAGCAACGCAACGCGCTGGAACGGGTACAGACCGCCTGGGCGAGCGCGATGCGCTGGAACGACATCGAGGGCGCCTGGCAGTTGGTCGACCCGGAGGTGCGCGCCGAGCGGCCGATGGGCGAGCTGGCGTTCGCTCGCTACGGGCAGTTGCAGGTCACCGGCTACCGCGCGCTCGGCGGCCAGGCCGGACCGGACGAGGCCCTGCGCGAGATCGAGATCCGGGTGGTCAACCGCCATTCGATGGCCGAACGCACGCTGCGCCACACCGAGCGCTGGCGCTGGGACCCGGACGCCGGCACCTGGTGGAATGTCAGCGGCCTGCCGGATTTCTGGGAAGGCGAATAGCCGGCCCGGGCGGCGGCCCTGCCCCCGGTCGGGGCCCCGGGTGGTGCGCTCGGCGCGGTGTGCGACAATCGCCGCCCGCTGACGCTGCGCGAATCGTGTCGTGAACTTCGAAGAACTGCTGGCCTTCCTGGGCCGAAACCAGATGATGTCGCTGATCCTCGCCGTGCTGACGGTGGCGATCGTCTTCAATGAGATCTCGCGGCTGTTCCGTGGCTTCAAGGCTTTGCGGCCTGCCGAGCTGACCGCGCTTGTGAACCGCGACAACGCGCTGGTCGTCGACCTGCGCCCGAGCGCCGACTTCGGCAAGGGCCACATCCCCGGCTCCAAGAACGTGCAGATGAGCCAGTTCGACCCGGAGAGCAAGCAGCTCGTCGCGGCCAAGGCGTTGCCGGTCGTGCTGGTGTGCAAGACCGGCAGCACTGCCGGCGACGCCGCCAAGCGCCTGAAGAAGGCCGGCTTCCAGAACGTCTACGTGCTCGATGGCGGCATCGCCGGCTGGCAGCAGGCCGATCTGCCGCTGGTCAAGGGCCGCGGCTGAAGGCCGACCGCCCTCCGCGGGTGCCATAATCGGCGATCCGCTTCATCCACATCATCGCTGGAGTCGATCCCATGTCCGAAGAACAGGCCAACAACGGCGCCAACGGCGCAGCCCCGGCACAGCCGGCCGGCGCGCAGTTCAGCGTCGAGAAGATCTACGTCAAGGACGTCTCGTTCGAGTCGCCCAAGGCCCCGCAGATCTTCAACGAGCAGGCCCAGCCGCAGCTCAACATGAACCTCAACCAGAGCGTGCAGCGCGTGGGCGACAACGCCTACGAAGTCGTGCTGGCGATCACCCTGACCTGCACGATCGGCGAAGACGACAACAACACCGTCTACGTCGCCGAGGTCAAGCAGGCCGGCGTCTTCGGTCTGGCCGGTTTCGACAGCGGCACGCTCGACGCGCTGCTGGGCACGCAGTGCCCGAACGTGCTCTACCCCTACGCGCGCCAGCTGATCGGTGACCTGATCCAGGCCGGCGGCTTCCCGCCCTTCCTGCTGCAGCCGATCAACTTCGACGCGCTGTACGCCGAGGGTCTGCGCCAGCGCGGTAGCCAGCAGCCGGCCGGCCAGCCGACCACCGACCAGATCGGCAACGCCTGAGCGTGACCGACCGCGCGACTGCCGTCGCGGTGCTGGGCGCGGGCTCCTGGGGCACCGCGCTCGCTTCGCTGATCGCCCGCAACGGCCACCCCACCACGCTGTGGGGCCGGGACGCGGCGACGGTTGAAGCGATCGACCAGCGCCACGAAAACCCGCGCTACCTGCCCGGCATTCCGTTGCCGGAACGGTTGCGCGCGACCACCGACTTGGCGCGCGCGCTCGACGGCGCCGGGCTGATCCTGGTCGTGGTGCCCTCGCACGCGTTCCGCGAGACGCTCGCCGACCTGGCGCCGCTGCGCCCGTCCGGCGTCGGCATTTCGTGGGCGACCAAGGGCTTTGAGCCGGGTTCGGGCCGGTTCCTGCACGAGGTCGCCGGCGAGTTGGTCGGCGACGACGTGCCGCTGGCCGTGGTCACCGGGCCGTCGTTCGCCAAGGAGGTCGCGTCCGGGCTGCCGACTGCGGTGACGGTGCAGTCCGAGGACGAGGATTTCGCCCGCAGCGTCGCCGATGTGCTGCATGGGCCGAGCTTCCGGGCCTACACCGGCACCGACATGCGCGGCGCCGAGCTCGGTGGTGCGATGAAGAACGTGTTGGCGGTCGCCACGGGCGCGGCTGACGGCATGGAATTGGGCCTCAACGCCCGCACGGGCCTGATCACCCGTGGCCTCAACGAGATGCTGCGCTTGAACCGCGCGATCGGCGGTCGCCCGGAAACGCTGATGGGACTGGCTGGCCTGGGCGATCTGGTGCTGACGTGTTCGGGCGATCTGTCGCGCAATCGCCGGCTGGGCCTGGCCCTGGGCCGGGGCGAACGGCTCGAGGATGCGGTGCGCGCGATCGGCCAGGTGGTCGAGTCGGTGCAGACGGCCGATGAAGTCATGCGGCTGGCGAACCGCCACGAGATCGAGTTGCCGATCTCGAGCAACGTCCAGGCCGTGCTGCACGGCGAGATCAGCCCTGCCGAGGGGCTCGCCCGGCTGATGGCCCGCGAGCGCAAGCCCGAGTACACCGGGGCGCTGTTCTAGGCGGCGTTGCCGGCTGGCGAAGATGCGCGGCGATGCCCGCAGCTGCGATGCTGGACCCGCAACCGCGGTCAAGATCGGTTGACGGTGCGGGCATCGTGCCGGACCCGATAGCGATCGCGCCTGCCTTCGGAGCCCCAGCCGCGATTTTCAGGAACGCCGAGATCGAAACGCGTGTGCCCCTGAGCGAAGACGAAAGGCGAGCCATCCCTCGCGGCACCGACGCAAGGGGCGTGGTGTGCATGGTCGGCCTTGCAATCGCCGCGGTGCTTGCCGGCTGCTTCTTCGTACTGTCGCTGGACTGGACCGACTACGTCTTCATCCTTGGCATCATCGCACTCGGGGTTCTCGTGTTCGGGGCGATCATCAGCGTCATGAACGCCGACGTGCGGCGCGATCTCAAGGCAGGGCAGAAGGCCGTGATCACGGGCACTGTGGAAGCGCGCGTGCTGACCCATATCGAGCAGCTTGCATTCCACAGCGTCCGAATACGGGAGCCGCAGGGCACCCGCCACGTGTTCGCGATCCATGAGGCGATCTACGCAAGGCTGCAGGCCGACGAGAACGTGGAAGTGAGTTGTCTGCCCTACTCGCGGATCCTCCTGAGCCTACGCACGCGCCATGTGCGATGGTCGCTGCAGGACGACGCCAGACGGCGCACCGCATGAGGCCCGCCCCGCCCTCCCGGGCCATGGCGCGGTACTACGGCGCCAGCCTGGTGCTCAGCGTGCTTGCGCTGTCGGTCTGGGCAGGCTGGTTGCTGCACTACCAACCGCCGCGTGCTGTCGATGGCAATGGCCCCGACCCGGTCGGCTTGCTGCTGTTCTTCGGCGCCTGGCCCCTGGGCCTGTTGCTGGTGCACTCGGCGCTGCTGGCCTGGCGCCTGCAGCGGCGACGCCCTGCAACGATTCTCGCCGGTCGGCACGGGCTGGCGATCCATGCCGTGCTGATCTGCCTCTTCATCGCCTGCCTGCTGCGCTGAGCGACATCTCGGGCTGGCGACCACGCCCGATCTGCCATGACGCCCTGCCACGTGCAGCGGTCTCGAGCGCACGGCAACCCGCCACACGACGGGGCGAGGCACCGCACATTCACGTGGACTGCTCCCCATCCAACGGGGTCCGGCACGGCTTGTCCCGCGCGATCCGGGCGAGCGCTCCGCCTGGCGCACCAAACCCGGGGTCAGAGTGCAATTTCGCCTCCCTAAATTGCACTCTGACCCCGGTTTTGATTTAGACCCGCCTTTGCGACGTCTGGACGCACGCGAATATCACCTGCTGGGATGTGGGGCAATCCCTGGCCAGGACGCCGCGCCGCCGGACGAGCACCTCGATGCGCCCGCTGACTTCGACACGAACCCCCAAAAAAAAACCCGGCCGTTTCCGGCCGGGTCGGTGCAGCATCCAGTAGGGGGAGAGAGGACGCGCCAGGGGAAGCGCGGACCGGATGCTGCGGGGACTCTTACCAGCTCAGACGGGGACCGACGAACCACTGCACGTCGCCGCCCTTGATGAGCTTGACGTCACCGGCGACGCCGAAGTTGGGGTTGAACTTCCACTGCGCGCCGAGGCGGCCGTAGAACTCGCTGTCGATGCCACGGCCGTAATGCTCGTAGCCGGCCAGTGCATAGCCTTCGAGCGCCGGCAGCAGCGCACTGCGCGCGCCCACTTCAACGGCGTAGCCGCTGGCGTCGAGGCCCTGACCGAAGTCGATGCGCTGGTAGGCCACGCGGGTCAGCAGGTCGGTGCGATCCGACAGTTCGTGGTTGTAGCCGATGCCCAGCCGCCACTGGTCGCGGTCGCGGTGCACGTTATCGATGCTTTCGCGGGTGTAGTCGCCGAAGGCGTGAAAATTGGGATGGAACGCCGCGGCGCCACGGATCGACCAGCCGTCGGAATCGACGTCGCGGTTGATCGGCGCGATGTCGGCCTTACTGGCCGAATAGCCGCCTTCGACATAGTTGTAGGACAGGCCCTGGGCCGCGTTCGCGGCGAACGGAAGGGCGGCGGCCAAGGCCGCGATCGGCAGGATGCGCTTCATGGGGGACAACTCTCTCTCAGTGAATCGGGACAACGAAATCGAACGTCTTGTTGTTTTTATGGACTTGCGCAGATGCGCGGACGCATCGAAAAAGGCCGGCCCGGGTGGCGGGGAGGGGATGGCGCTTCGAGGGGGAGGGGAAGCACGACCACCCGGGCCGTGAACGCATCTTCGGCCCGCGCGCTGAAATCCCGGCTGAATATTGAACTTTCCAGTACAGGAACTTTTGTCCCCGCATTCAGTCCGCTCATGCGCCGCCTTCGAAGCCCTGCTGCCGCCACGCCTCGAAGACGACCACCGCCACCGCGTTCGACAGGTTGAGGCTGCGGTTGCCTGGCCGCATCGGCAGCCGCAGGCGCTGGCCATCCGCGACGGAGGCGAGCACGTCGTCCGGCAGGCCGCGGGTCTCGCTGCCGAACAGGAACGCATCGCCGGGCGCGAAGTCCGGCGCGTCGTAGCGCACGGCATTCCGGGTACTCAGCGCGAACAGCCGAGAAGGCGCGATCGCCGCCAGCGCGGCGTCGAGGGTGTCGTGCACCTGCAGCGTCGCGTACTCGTGGTAGTCGAGCCCGGCGCGGCGCAGGTTGCGGTCGTCGAGGTCGAAGCCCAGCGGCCGGACCAGGTGCAGCCGCGCGCCGGTGTTGGCGCACAGCCGGATGACGTTGCCGGTGTTGGGCGGGATTTCGGGCGTGTGCAGGATGACGTCGAACATGGTGCGGGGGCCGGGACGCGGGCCGCCATTGTCCGTGCTTGCGGCGTCACCAGGGCATCGACGCGCCGGTCCAGTCGAGGAACCGGCCGCTGTCGTCGGCCGACAGGCCGTCGATCACCCGCAGCAGGCCGGCGACCGCGTCGTACGGGGTCTCGCTCGCCTGCTCGCCGCCCATGTCGGTGCGCACCCAGCCCGGGTGCAGCGCGACGACGACGATGCCGCGCTCGCGCAGCGCATGCGCCAGTTGCACCGTGGCCATGTTCAGCGCGGCCTTGCTGATCGCGTAGCTGGGCGTGCCAAAACGGGTGGTGCCGGCGATCGAGCCCAGTTGCGAGGACAGGTTGGCCACGCGGGCGCCGCCCGCCAACCACGGCGCCAGCGCCTGGGTCAGCAGCAGCGGGGCGATCGCATTCGTGCGCAGGCTGTGCTCGAGGGTGTCGCCGTCCAAGTGCCCGAAGCGCTCGCCGCCATGCAGGACGCCCGCGTTGTTGACCAGCAGATCGATCCGGCCGGCCTTGCCGATCGCCAGCGGCAGCTCGCGCACCAGCTCGGCGCGCGAACGCGGGTCGATCGCATCGAGCGGCAGGACCTTGAGGTGGCCGGGGTGTTCGCCAGCGAGTGCGTTGAGTGCTGTCGCGCGCCCTGGCTGCCGGCAGGTGGCGACGACCGGTGCGCCGTCCGCCAGCCGCTGCCGGACGAACTCCAGGCCCAGGCCGCGGTTCGCGCCAGTGACCAACGTCCACTCGGGCATGGCGGCAGACTCCAACAGGGCAGTGCCCCCACCCTAGCCCGCCGGCGATGAGGGCGAAGTCGTCGCAGCCGAGGCGATCGCGGCATGCGCGGCCGCCGGCCATGACCTGCGGCCCGTGCCAGCCCACGGGCGTGTGGCTAGGATGGGCGCATCGTCCGCCCCGCGCGGCCCGTTGCTCAGGAATTGCACATGTCCGTCGGTCTTGCCCGTCCCGCCTTCTTCCGTCCCCGCCGCGCTGTGTTGGCGCTGGCCACCGGGCTCGCCCTGGCCGGTGCCGGCCTCGCACCGTCGGCCATGGCGCAGGCATCCGCCCCGGCCGCCGTCGGCGTCGACATCCCCTTTGAGAGCTTCACCCTGCCCAACGGGCTGCGGGTGGTGGTCCACACCGACCGCAAGGCGCCGATCGTCGCGGTCAACATCTGGTACCACGTCGGCAGCAAGGACGAGCCGGCCGGCCGCAGCGGCTTTGCGCACCTGTTCGAACACCTGATGTTCCAGGGCAGCGAGAACCACCACGGCGAGTTCTTCGAGCCCTTCAAGCAGGTCGGTGTGACCGACCAGAACGGCACCACCAACACCGACCGCACGAACTATTTCCAGAACGTGCCGACCACGGCGCTGGACATGGCGCTGTGGATGGAATCCGACCGCATGGGCCATCTGCTCGGTGCGATCGACCAGGCTGCGCTCGATGAGCAGCGCGGCGTGGTCCAGAACGAGAAGCGCCAGGGCGAGAACCAGCCCTACGGCCAGGTGTGGGACAAGCTCACCCGCGCGCTCTATCCCAAGGGCCATCCCTACCACCACGGCGTCATCGGCTCGATGAACGACCTCGACGCAGCCTCGCTCGACGACGTCAAGCAGTGGTTCCGCACCTGGTACGGCCCCAACAACGCGGTGCTGGTGCTGGCCGGCGACATCGACCTGGCGACGGCCAGGCAGAAGGTCGCGCGCTACTTCGGCGATATCCCGGCCGGCCCGACGATGGCCCAGCCGCAGGTGGATGTCGCCCGGCGTAACGCCGACACCCGCGAGACCATGGAGGACCAGGTGCCGCAGGCCCGGATCTACCGCGCGTGGAACGTCGCGCAACTGGGCACCGCCGACCTCGACCATCTGCAGGTGCTGGCCAGCGTGCTCGGCGGCGCGAAGGCCTCGCGGCTCGACAAGCGCCTGCTGCACGACGACCGCCTGGTCGACAACATCAGTGCCGGGGCCTACGGCTCGCAGCTGGGTTCGAACTTCATCGTCATGGCGACCGTCAAGCAGGGCGTGGACCCGGCGAAGGTGGAAGCGGCGATCGAGGAGGAACTCCAGCGCCTGATCGAGCAGGGCCCCACGGCCGAAGAACTCGAGCGCGCCAAGACCTCGTTCCGCGCCGGTTTCGTCCGCGGCATCGAGCGCATCGGCGGATTCGGCGGCAAGGCCGACGCGCTGGCCGAATGCACCGTCTACGACGGCGACCCGGGCTGTTTCCGCGAAGCGCTGGCGAACGTGGCCGCGACCACCATCGACGACGTCAAGGCGGCCGGCGCGACGTGGCTCGATGTCGGCAGCCACACCATCACCGTGGTGCCGGGCGCGCGCACGCCGCTGGCCGAGGAACCCGCGGTCACGCCGGCACCGTTCACGCCGCCAGTGCCCGATCCGAAGTACCGCACCGCGCGCACGGACGTCGATCGCAGCCAGGGCGTGCCCCGGACCACGTCGTTCCCGGAACTGAAGTTCCCCCAGCAGCAGCGCGCGACGCTCACCAACGGCACCCAGGTGATTCTCGCCCGTCGCCCGGAAATCCCGGTGGTGCAACTGAGCTACGAATTCGGCGGCGGCTACACCGCCGACCAGGGGCGCACGCCGGGCACCGCGAGCTTCACGATGAGCGTGCTCGACGAAGGCGCTGGCGGCCTGGGCGCGCTGGACTTCGCCGACCGCGTCGAATCGCTGGGCGCGAGCTTGGGCGCCGGCGCTTCGCTCGACGGCAGCAACGCCTATGTATCGGCGCTCAAAGAAAACCTGGACGCATCCTTGGCGCTGTTTGCGGACATGGTCCGCCGCCCGAACTTCGAGCCCAAGGAGATCGAGCGCATCCGCGCCAGCTGGATCGCCGGGATCGGCCAGGAAAAGGCGCGGCCGTCGAGCGTGGCGATGCGGGTGCTGCCGCCGCTGGTCTACGGCGCCGGTCATCCTTACGCGATCCCGTTCACCGGCAGCGGCGACGAGGCCTCGATCGCCAAGCTCACGCGCGAGGACCTGGTGGCCTTCCATCGCGACTGGGTGCGCCCGGAAGGCGCGACGCTGATCGTGGTCGGCGACACCACGCTCGAGGAGATCGTGCCGCTGCTGGAGAAGCACTTCGGCGACTGGCGCGGCACCGGCACTGCGCCCGCCCCGATCACCGTGCCGGAGGTCGCCCGTCCCAGCGCGCCGCGGGTGTTCCTGATCGACCAGCCGGGCGCGGTGCAGGCCAACATCTTCGCCGCCCAGGTGATCCCCCCGACCAACGACCCAGCCTCCACCCGCTTCGACATGCTCAACACCGTCGTCGGTGGCGACTTCACCGCACGCTTGAACATGAACCTGCGCGAGGACAAGCACTGGTCGTACGGCGCACGCAGCTCGGCGACCGGCACGCTGGGCCAGCGCCCCTGGATGGCTTCGGCGCCGGTGCAGATCGACAAGACCGCCGAAGCGATGGCCGAGATCCGGCGCGAGCTGGCCGAGGTCGCCGATGGCGAGCGTCCGGCCACCGACGCCGAGCTCGCGCGCGCCAAGGCGATCCAGACCCTGAGCCTGCCCGGCGCCTACGAGACCGCGTGGTCGGTGATGTCGACGATCGGCGGCAACCTCCGCTTCGGCCGGCCGGACGACTACGTCTTCCAGCGCAAGGCCGAAATCGAGGCGATGACGGTGACCGACCTGGCCGGCGTGTCGCGCACGCTCGACCCCGCGACGTTGACCTGGGTGGTCGTGGGCGACCTGTCGAAGATCGAGACACCGATCCGTGCGCTCGAGTTGGGCGAGGTCCAGGTGCTCGACGCCGACGGCAAGCCGGTGGCCCGGTGACCGCATTGATCGCGCGTCCGCGCGATGCCCGCCACAATGGCGGGCATCGCGCCCTTCCTCGACTGTCCGGAGTCTCCATGCGCAAGTCCCTGCTGGTTCTGCTGCTGTCCGTGTCCGCCACCGGCTGTACCTGGGTGCACATGGCGCCCGGTGCGAGCGCGGTACGTGTGGTCAACCCGGCGCCGGGCAACTGCGAGAAGCGCGGCGAGGTCGAGGTCTCGGTCAAGCACAGCATCGCGTTCGTGGAGCGCAACGCGCTGCGTGTGCGCGAGGAGCTCGAGACACTGGCGCGCAACGAGGCGCCGGGCCTGTCGGCCGACACCATCAGCCCGCTGGGCGAGCCGGTCGCCGGCAGTCAGCGCTTCGGCGCCTGGCGCTGCGGACGCTGAACACGGTAATCCCCCTGCGGATCGGCCCGCAGGGCATCGCCCGCCCCATCCTCGCGCGGTCGGGCGGCCCGACTGCGCGCCCGCAACATGCGTCGCCCTGGCGAAGCGGTTACCCTATGCGGCTCCCTTTGCCACATCCGGCGCCCAGCCCATGCTTTTTGAAAACGTCGCCATCGCCGGCCTCGCCCATGTCGATGCGCCGCACCGTCTGTCCAGCGACGACATCAACGCTCGGCTGAAGCCGACCCTCGACCGCCTCGGCATCAAGACCGACGTCCTCAAGGACATCGCCGGCATCCACGCCCGCCACCTGTGGGACGACGAGACGCTCGCCTCCGACGCGGCGACGCTGGCCGGACGCAAGGCGCTCGCCGATGCCGGCATCGAGGCCACGCAGCTGGGCCTGCTGGTCAACACCTCGGTCAGCCGCGACTTTCTCGAGCCGTCCACGGCGAGCATCGTCGGCGGCAACCTCGGCATCGGCGACACCTGCCAGAACTACGACCTGGCCAATGCCTGCCTGGCATTCGTCAACGGCATGGACGTGGCCAGCCGCATGATCGAGCTGGGCGAGATCGACTACGCACTGATCGTCGACGGCGAGACCGCCAACCTCGCCTACGAAAAGACCATGGAGCGTCTGCTGCATCCCGACGCGACCGAAGAGGACTTCCGCAACGAGCTGGCCACGTTGACCCTGGGCTGCGGCTCGGCGGCGATGGTGCTCGCGCGCGCCGACTTGGTGCCCGACGCGCCGCGCTACAAGGGCGGCGTGACCCGCTCGGCGACCGAGTGGAACACCCTGTGCCGCGGCAACCTCGACCGCATGGTCACCGACACCCGCATGCTGCTGCTCGAAGGCATGAAGCTGGCGCAGAAGACCTTCATCGCCGCACGCGAGGCGCTGGGCTGGGTCGTCGACGAACTCGACGAGTTCGTGATCCATCAGGTCAGCAAGGTCCACACCGCCTCGTTCGTGCAGGCCTTCGGCATCGACCCGAAGAAGGTCCACACGATCTTCGGCGAGCACGGCAACATCGGCCCGGCCTCGGTGCCGATCGTGCTGAGCAAGCTGCGCGAGATGGGCCGCCTGAAGAAGGGCAACCGGGTCGCCCTGCTGGGGATCGGCTCGGGCCTGAACTGCTCGATGGCCGAGGTGGTCTGGTAACCATCGACCCGGCGTCGCGCGCATCGCGCGGGCGCCCGGCGGTCCCAGCATCGCCACGGGCCGGTCGTACCGGCCTGCGACGAGGCGTCAGTTCCCGGTCGCGTGCGCCGGTCCGATCAACGATTGCAGTTCGGCCTCCAGGCCGTTGATCCGCGCCGACAGCTGCGCCGCTTCCTGCGGGCTGACGTGCACCAAACCGTCGAGCAGTTCGGACATCTGCATCAGCCGGGTCCGCTGCTCGCGCACGTCCATGCGCGCGCGATGCGCACGCAGGTCGCCGACCTCGGCATGCAGCACGCTGTGGCGGTAGCGTTCGCGCAGGGTGGCCTGCAGGCGGCCGACGATCCGACGGTCGGCATCCGACCACGGCACGCCGAAGCCGCGCACGGTCTCGTGCCAGGCGGCAAAGCTCGCCCGCGGACCGATGCGACCGCCATCCTCGTCGATCAGGAACGGCTCGTCCGGGCGACCGGCCCAGCGCACATCCTGGACTTCCTCGCAGCGGAAGAAGAACAGCCATTCCTCGCGTGCCGGGTCGAGCGGCAATGCCAGCACGCCGGCGATGCCATCGGCCTCGTCCAGGTCGCGGCTCCAGTCGGCAGCGGTGTCGGTGCTCACCAGACCGGTGCCCGCATCGTTGCGCCGGATCCAGTCCAGCAGCCCGGGCATCTGGCCCTGGCCGGGCGTGCGTCCGGCACTGTGCCAATGCCCGCCCTGCAGCAAGCCGACGCCGTCGCAGTCGACTGCGCGGGCCAACAGGTCGAGCTCGGTGGACAGCGCCAAGCGCGGATCGATCGCGTTGTCGAGCCGCAGGGCGAGGGTCTCGCGTACACCGCGTGCCGCTTCCTCCAGCGCCAGCGCCCGCTGCTGCTCGCGCGCGGCCACCCGCATCGAGACGAACAGCCCGAACAGGTCGGCCGCCGCACGCACGCCCGGGGGCACGCGGCGCGCCGTGCGGTGGTGGCAGGCGATCAAGCCCCACAACCGGCCCGCGGACACGATCGAGATCGACATCGACGCGACCACGCCCATATTGGCGAGGTATTCCAGATGCACCGGCGAGACACTGCGCAGCGCCATCTGCGCCAGGTCCAGCGGCCCGCCGCGCCCGTCGCGATCGGGCAGGATCGGCACCGGCACATAGGTCGCATCGGGGATCACGCGGATGCGGTTGCGCAGGTACAGGGTGCGCGCCTGCACCGGGATGTCGGATGCGGGATAGCGCAGGCCCAGATAGGACGTCAGCGCCGAATCGCGCGACTCGGCGATCACCTCGCCCGAGTCGTCGTGGCGGAAACGATAGACCATCACCCGGTCATAACCAGTCAACAGGCGCACCTGCTCGGCGACCCGCTGGTGGAAGTCGACGATATCGTCGCTGCCGGCCACGCGCGCGATCATCGCCTGCGCGACCACCGTCGGCGAGCGCTCGGCTGCGCTGCGCGGCTGCGGCTCGATCTCCAGGTGCACCAGTCCATCGACGACGTGCACGCTGACATCGCATAGATGCGCCATCGGGCCGATGTTGCCCACCGCGGCGCGCTGCGGCGGTGCGCCGGATTCGCCAAAGCCGATGGTCTCGGCCACGGCCTGGATCAGGTCGTCGGTCAAGAATTCCCGCAACGTGTGCCGCAACATCTCCTCCGGACCCACGCCCAGCAGCGATTCGATGTTCGCCGAGACATGGTGGATGGTCCAGTCGGGCAAGTGGCAGCTGATCAGGTACCCGTGTGGCTGGATCGCCCCGGACAGGTGGATCGGTTCATTGGCACAGACCTGCAACGCGCGCTCGAGAGCGGTGTTCATGTGGCGGACTCCTGAGCGGGAACGGGGTGGGTCTAGAAACTGCGTTCGAAACAGTCATGCACCTGGACGAACGCATCGCAGGCGCCGCGCTGCAGGCGTGCCATCAGGGCCTCGTCCTCCGGCGCGCACGCCGCGAGACGTTCGAGCACGCGGGCCCAGCCTTCATCGTTCGCATGACGGGTGAGGAACCGCGCGCCGGCCGCCTCGTCGTGACCGAGCGCGAGCGCGTGCCGCAGCAGATAGCGGGCGCCGACGCTGCTGCCGGCCATCACGTAGTGCCAGCCCAGGCGTTCGTCGGCATTGGCGACCGGCGTGCAGACCCCACCCGGCGGCAAAGGGGCCAGCCCGAGCGTCTGCAGATCGCACGCAAGCCAGAACGACTGCCGCGGCAAGGCGCCGACGGCAATCTCGTGGTCGGCCGCAAAGCGATGCATGCCGACCAGATAGCGCGCGTAATCGCCCGCGGTCCGCAACCCGTCGGCGAAGAAGGCGTCCACACGCGCGTGCAGATGCCGCGTCTGGCAACGCAGGAATTGCCTGGCATCGACCCGTGGATCGGCCGGCTGATGGACGCTCGCATTCATCGAAAAAAGCATACCGGGCCGCATCGTCGCCTTCTGTTGGATTCCGACATTGCGTGCAGATCGCCGCACCCTCGGGCAGTTGAGGCCCTGGCGCCTACAATGGCGCGTTTCCACGACCGCGCCGGATCCACGTCACCGTGCAAGAATTTCCCGATTACGACTTCGCCCGCCATCGCCTGGAGGTCCGGCCCGGCATCGGCATGCATTACCTCGACGAGGGCCCGCGCGACGGCGATGTCGTGCTGATGCTCCACGGCAATCCATCGTGGAGCTATTACTGGCGACATCTGGTGCGCGGCCTGCGCGACCGCTATCGCTGCATCGTGCCCGACCATGTCGGCATGGGCCTGTCGGACAAGCCCGACGACGGCCCGCGCGCGTGCCCGCGCTACGACTACACGCTGGACTGGCGCGTCGAAGATGTCGGTACGCTGCTCGCGCACCTGGGCATCGACGGACCGCTGACGCTGGCCGTGCACGACTGGGGGGGCATGATCGGCTTCGGCTGGGCGCTCGCGCATCAGGCGCAGGTGCAGCGCCTGGTGATCACCAACACCGCCGCGTTTCCGATGCCGGCCGACAAGGCGATGCCCTGGCAGATCGCGCTGGGGCGCGACTACACCGTCGGCGAATGGCTCATCCGCGGCTTCAACGCGTTCTCGGCCGGGGCCTCGTGGCTGGGCGTCGAGCGACGCATGCCCGCCGACGTGCGCCGCGCCTACGTCGCCCCGTACGACAGCTGGCGCAACCGGATCGCCACGGTGCGCTTCATGCAGGACATCCCGCTGGGGCAAAACGACCGCGCCTGGCCGCTGCTCGAAGCCGCCGGCCGGGCGCTGCCCGACTACGCCGACCGCCCGGCATTCATCGGTTGGGGCCTGCGCGATTTCGTCTTCGACCGGCATTTCCTCGACGGGTTCCGCAGCGCGCTGCCGCAGGCCGACGTCGAGGCTTTCGACGACGCCGGTCACTACGTGCTGGAGGACCGGCATGCCGTGCTGGTCCCCCGGATCCGCAGCTTCCTCGAACGCCATCCGCTGCCCGCCTAGTTCACGTACGCGCAGCGGCGGTTCAAGCCGCAATGGGCGGCACCGTCGGTGGCGTCGGACTGTGGCCGTTGTCGTCGGGTTCGTCGTCGTTGGCCGGCTCGTCGCGCCAGCGCCAGTCGGCGGCCGACAGCAGCGGCAGGCCATGCGCCAGGCGCGCCCGATCGCACTGGCCGCTGCGCTCGCCGAACTCGAGCGAGGCCGGCACCGCGGCGCAGACCGACGGCCGCACCGGATGGATGGTGCAGCGCGAATACCGGCCGATGTCGGCGTCGAGTGCGATGCAGCGCGGCTGGGCACAGGACGTACCCCGCATCGCGCGTTCGTGCGTGCGCAGCGGTTCGGTCAGCGCCAGCGGGACCGGCCCGCCGAGTTCGGGGTCGGCCTCGCTCCAGTGGAAGCTGATGCGGAAATGCGCACAACAGGCACCACAGGTCAGACACGGATGCGGCATGGCGCGACCGGACGGGAGAAGGCAGGCGGGGCGCGGATTCTCGATCCCTGCGGCGGTGCGCGCAAGGGGGCCGGGGACCACGCCCACGCGGCATTCAGCCCAATGCGCTCAACGGTCGGCGCCGGGCCGGAGAATCGCGGCGTAGCGGGCCTGCATGCCAGTCGCGACTGCGCCATCGGGCAGCACCACCTGCGCGGCCAGTTGCACGCGTGCACGGCCCCGGATGCGCAGGGTCCGTACGAACGTGTCCCAGTCGCCGTCCGACAGCACGGCCTCGGCCTGCAGGTCGTCGCACAGCGGGGCACGGTAGCGGATCTGCGAATCGGCGACGTAGACATCGGCATCGAGTCCGGCGGCTTCGGTGCGTAGCGTGGTCAGCCCCCAGCCGGCGAGCGTCATCAGCGACACCAGGCTGCCGCCGAACGCCGACCCCTTGTCGTTGACGTGCTCGGCGAGCGGCGCGCGCAGGCGCAGGCGCTCGCCATCGAAGCCGGCGATGTCGATCCGCATCGCCGCGACCGGCGGCATGGAAGCGTAGTGCGCCGCGAGCCGGCGCAGCGGTTCTTCGTGTTGCATCGGGTGTCCTGTCGGGGGGAGAGTCGTCCGGCTTGCGCCGTTCCCCGGCAGCCACCAAGCTTCGCGCATGCATGTCGCGCCGGCTTCCTCGCTTCTGGCGGGATACTACGTCATCTCGCTGCGCCCGGTCGGGGCCCACGTCGCATTGCGGCGCGCCGCCGCACGCCTGGGTGCGCGCACGTTCGCACTGTCGCCTTGGCGCATCGCCCAGCGCGACGGCGACGCCGTCCGCGCCTCGCTGCAGGCCGCGCTCGAGGCCGAGATCGTGATCTTCTCCAGTCCGCCGGCGGTGGCCGCGGCCGCGGCCTTGCAGCCCCTGCTGCGCCGCGCAGGCCAGGACTGGCTTGCCGTCGGGGCCGGCACGGCCGCAGCGCTGGCGGCGCGCGGCGTGGCCGAAGTCCGCGCGCCGACGCGCATGGACAGCGAGGGCCTGCTGGCGCTGCTGCCACTGACCGACCTGGCGGCGCGCAGCGTCGGCCTGGTCACCGCGCCCGGCGGCCGCGGCATGATCGCGGCCGCACTCGCGGCCGCAGGCGCCCATCTGCGGCGCGCCGATGTCTACGCGCGGGTGCCGGTCCGGCCGTCCGCGCGCCGGCTGGCGGTCCTGCAGACCTTGCCAGACCCCTGGCTGTTGCCGGTCAGCAGCGGCGAAGCGCTGACGACGCTACTGGCCGACCTGCCCGATCGCGTCCGTACGCGTCTGCAGCGCGCGCAGGCGCTCGCGGCCAGCGAACGGCTGGCCGTGCTGGCGCGGACACTGGGATTTGACGACGTGCGCGTCGCCGCCGACGCCCGCCCGGCATCCCTGCTCGCGGCCGCATCGCCCGCCACGCAGGCGCGTGCGCACGTATCCTGAATGGCGCTCCCATCCACCACGGAGCCATCACGATGCTGTCAGGCACCGTAGCCTGTCTTCGCATCGCCTTTACGGAAGCCTCCCCATGTCCCTGCTTCGCGCGTTGCTGATCTGGATCGTCATTGCCCTGCTGGGCGCGCTGGCTGCGCAGTTGCTGCTGTCCAGCGATCCTGGCCTGGTCATCGTCCGCTACGACGGCCTCGATCGCAGTACCACGCTGGTCAATGCGATCGCGATGGCGCTGGGTGCGCTGGTGCTGCTCTGGCTCGTGATGAGCCTGATCGCCTTGCCGTTCCGCAGTTGGGGCCGCTATCGAGAGTCGCGCGCCCAGAGCCGTCTGGGCGAGGGGCTCGACGCCTTGCACCAGGGCCATTACACGCGGGCCGAGAAGCTGCTCACGCAGTCGGCGAACGAAAATCCGCATTACGAGCCGGCGGCCCGCCTGGCGGCCTCGCAGGCCGCATTCGCGCGCGGCGACGCGGCAGCGGCACGTGCGTACCTCGACGGCCTGGGCGACCGGCATCCGGCCACGCGCGCCATCGCACTGGCGCAGATCGCCATGCTCGAAGACCGTCCGATCGATGCGCTGACCGCACTCGATGCCCCCAACGCGCAGCCGCTGCCGCCGCGCGGCCTGGCGTTGCGCGCCGACGCCTGGGCCCAGACCGGGCACGCGGCGGAAGCCTATGGGCTGCTCGGCGCGCTGCGGCGCCAGCAGGCGCTGCCCGAGGCCGAACTCGCTGCCCGCGAGGTCCGCTGGGCGGCCGCGTCGCTGCACGAAGCGGCCGACGCCAACATGCTCGCCGAGCGCTGGGAAGCGCTGCCCAAGGGGCTGCGCACCGAGACCCCGGTGGTGCTTGTCTATGTCGACCGCGCATCCGCGCTGGGCTGGCACGATGCCGCACTGCGCAGCCTGGAAACCGCACTCGATGCCCGCTGGGACGAGCAACTGGCCTCCCGTTACGCGATGCTCGATGTCGGCGACCCCGAGCATCGACGTGCGCGCCTGGAGCGCTGGCTGCAGGCACATCCGGCCAGCTCGGCGGCGATGCTGGGCCTGGCGCGGCAGCATCACGCGCGCCGCGACTGGGGTCGTGGGCGCAGCCTGCTGCAGCGCGCGGCAGAGCAGGGCGCCGGCAGCGAGGCCTGGGTCCAGCTCGGCGACGGCTACGCGGCCGAGGGCGATGAGCGCACCGCACGTCTGTGCTACGCCAACGCCCTGCGTGCGGCGCGCAACGAGCCGATCCTGGCCTTGCCCGCGGACGCATCGGCACCCACGATGGCGGCGGCCGAACGGCGCGACGATCACGGCCTGCCGCACCTGCGCGATCCCGACGACCTCACGCCGCGGCCCTGAGCCCGACACCGCGGTCGCCTCGATGGGCGGCCGCGAACGGCCGTCACCCGCGGCCGGTCAGCGCATCAGGCGATGGATCGCCACTGCACCATCGACAGCCTGCGCCAAGGTCACATTGGCCACTGCGCCACGCGCGTTCGCGGCCAGGGTCACCGTGACCGGACCGACGATCACCTGCGGCCCGACCGGCCCCAGGATCTCGGCCCCATCCAGGCGTCCTTCGGGATAGGCGATGAAGCCGCCGAGCGCGGCGACCCTGGGATCGTCCACGTACAACCCGGCCCGGCGCATATCGGCCTCGGTCAGTGGCTTCTGGTCGACGATCACGATCGCGCCCAACGCAGCGCCATCGTCCGCCCCGCGCCAGGCGCAGCTCAGGCTGAAGGCGTCCGCGGTGTCCTGCCGGGTTCCGGCGGGGTCGACCACCTCCAGGCCGACGACCAGCTCGCCCAGCGCGGTGGCGATCGCATCGCAGTCCGGCAAGGCGTCGGGCGGGGGCGGCGCAGAGATGACCGCAGGTCCACGCGCCGGCGCCGGAGCCTGATCGCAGGCGGCGAGGGCGACGAGCAGGACCGCGGCGAGCGGCCCGAGCCGGCGCGCGGAAGAAGGGAGAGCGGACATGGATGCGGCCTTGGATGGACGTACGATCAACGTTCGAGGATCGCGACCACGCCCATGCCACCGGCGGTGCAGATCGAAATCAACGCCCGGCCGCCCCCGCGCTCGACGAGTTGCTTGGCGGTGGTGGCGACAATGCGTGCGCCGGTCGCCGCGAACGGGTGGCCGGTCGCCAGCGACGAGCCCAGCGGGTTGATCTTCTGCGGGTCGATGCGTCCCAGCGGCGCCTCCAGGCCCAGCCGCGTGCGGCAATAATCCGCGCTTTCCCACGCGCGCAGCGTGCACAGCACCTGCGCGGCGAAGGCTTCGTGGATCTCGTAGATGTCGAAGTCCTGCAGCGTCAGGCCGTTGCGCGCGAGCATCTGCGCGACCGCGACCGTGGGCGCCATCAGCAGGCCCTCGCCGTGCACGAAGTCGACCGCGGCCACGTGCGCGTCGCGGATGTGGCACAGCACCTGGTGTCCGTGCGCGGCTGCCCAGTCGTCGCTGGCCAGCAGGCACGCGGCCGCGCCGTCGGTGAGCGGCGTGGAGTTGGCGGCCGTCAGCGTGCCGCGGCCCGACGCCTTGTCGAATGCCGGCTTGAGCGTGGCGAGCTTCTCGATCGAGGTGTCGGGCCGCAGGATGTTGTCGCGCGCCACGCCGCGGAAGCTCACGACCAGATCGTCGAAGAACCCGCGCTCGTAGGCGGCGGCGAGCTTGTGGTGCGAGGCGACCGCGAGCTCGTCCTGCGAATCGCGCGCGATGTTCCATTCCTTGGCCATGTCCTCGCAGTGCTCGCCCATCGACTTGCCGGTGCGCGGCTCGGCCACGCCCGGGAAATCGGGCTTGAGTTCGCGCGGACGAAATCCCCGGAACGCCGCGATGCGGTCCTTGGTGGACTTGGCCGCGTTGGCCGTCAGCAGCCTGCGACGCAACGCGCGGCCGTAGACGATCGGCACGTCGGAGGTCGTGTCCGAGCCGCCGCCGATGCCCGATTCGATCTGGCCAGTCGCGATCTTGTTGCCGATCGCCACGATGGTGTCGAGCGAGGTGCCGCAGGCGCGCTGCATCGTGATGCCCGGCGTCAGCGCCGACAGCCCCGACGACAGCGCCGCCTCGCGTCCGAGGTTCCAGTCGCTCGAGTGCTTGATCACCGCCCCCATCGCCACCTCGCCCAACTGCTGCCCGTGCAGACCGAACTTCTCGACCAGGGCGCCGAGCGTGCGGACCGACATGCCCAGATTGCCGACGTCGGCGTACGCGGTGTTCTGGCGACAGAACGGGATGCGGACGCCACCGAGCACGGCGACGGGACGACCTAGCAGCATCGGATTTTCCTCGCAGGGGCTTGCGTGAGACTGTCCACGACGCGGGACGGGCATAATGTGAACGAGTGTATCCCTGCCCGTGTGGACGGCCAATGACCGCAGATCCCGACTTTTCCCGACACGATGCCGCGCCGCTCGTGCGCGGCGTCCTGGCCCTGGAACTGAGCGACGACTCGGTACCGGCCCGCGATGCCGTGGGCCAGCAGGCGGCCGGCGCACTGGCCACGCGCCTGGGGCGCGACCTGGGCGTGCTGGTGCCCGGGGTGCGCGATCTCGACCTGGTCTTCGCCGCGGCGCATTTCGACCCGGCCGAGCTGCTGCGCCCGGGCTGGCCGGTGCACCGCCGGCTCGAGGAACTGCGCGCGCGTGCGCCGCAGGCCGGGCAGGGGCCGCGGATCATCGCCTTCGGCGCCGACGAGCAGGGCGAAACACCGTTGCCGTTCCGCGCAGACCCGCAACTGGCCGGCGGTCGCCTGCGCGTGCTGCCGTATCTGTTCGTCGGCGAACCCGCCGCGACCGAAGCAGTCTCGGCGCACATGGAATCGATGCTGCTCGACCTGGGCATGGTCCAGGCCGACACCGCGTTGCAGACGCAGGACGCGTTCGGTGCACGCATCGAACACGCCCGTTACCTGACGCTGCACGACCTGTTGGCAATGACCGCGCTGCAGTACCGCAACCAGGGGCTGGAGCCGCTGTGGGACGTGCTCGAGGCTGCGTTGTTGGCGCCCGACGACGAGATCTGGCTCGATGCCCCGCCCGAGCCGCTGCTGCGACATGCGCAGGGCGAGGTGCGCATGGCACTGCTGGGCCCCGACGACTGGCGGCGACGCTGCGCGCCCGGCGAGCAGGACGAAAGTCGCCTCGCTCATGGCCTGGCGATGCACGAAGCCCGCCAGCGCCAGTTCGCGGCCGTGCTGCAGGCCCATGGCGTGCCGGCCGAGTTCGTGCACGTCACCCCGGGCCATGACCCGCGCGCCGCGCTGGCCTGATCACAGGCAGCCGATCGGCGCTACAGACGCCACGCGGAAGGTCGGCGGGGCCGCCTCCTGGCCGACCTGGACTCATCTCCCCGCATGCGGGGAGGTCGATGCCACAGGCATCGGTTGGAGGCAGCGGCTTCTGCATGCACCACCGCGGCCTCTTGCCCCCACCCAACCCTCCCCCGCGATGCGGGGGAGGGCTCATGGCATCGCGCCTGCGACAACTCATGGCATCGCGCCTGTGACGACGTGATCGCGCCTGTGACGAACTCGCGCGACGATAGGCAGCGCATCAGCGTGCCGAGGCCTGCGAACAGAGCCTACCTCCCCGCGCGCGGGACATCGGCGGGTGTAACCGTTTTGCGGCCGACCTGGATTCACCTTCCCCGCGCGCGGGAAGCGTCGATGCCGTAGGTATCGGGTGGGGGCAGCGGCTTCTGCATGCACCACCGCGGCCTCTTGCCCCCACCCAACCCTCCCCGCGATGCGGGGGAGGGCTCATGGCATCGCGCCTGCGACAACTCATGCCATCGCGCCTGCGACGACGTGATCGCGCCTGTGACGAACTCGCACGACATGACGGCGGGCAGCGCATCAGCGGTACCGCCATACCCCGTATCAAGCGCCGCACCGAGGTGCGATTCGACGCGGAATCTGGACGCCATCAACGCGCAGCTCCCCGCTCAGCCCGAAATACCAGCAGTGAACTGGCGCCAGACGCTGCCGAGGTTCGCTAGCAGAGCCACCTCCCCCGCTTGCGGGGGAGGTCGATGCCGCAGGCATCGGGTGGGGGCGAGGCTTTCATCTCGCTCGCCGACGCCCAGCCGCGAGGCGCAAGGCCCCGCGAGCGGGCCGGCAGTCCGTCAGGACCGGATCACACCGCAGGCCAGCCGATCGCCGGCATTGCCGGTCGGCTGGGTCACGTAGTCGTCGGCATTGGCATGGACGATGACCGCCTTGCCGACGATGTCGGTGGGCGCACCATCGCCGAGCGTCGCGCCTTCCAGCCAGCCGTCGACCGACGCGGTGCCGTCGGTACCGGCGACGATGTTGTCGCTGTCGCCGACGTGGTGCGCGCCGTGGCCCACTCGGCCGTGATCGCTGCTGGCCGGATTGAAGTGGCCACCGGCACTGGTGCCGTCAGGCGCGCTGCAATCGCCGTGTTCGTGCACATGGAAGCCGTGGGTACCGCCAGGCGGCAGGCCGGTGACCGTGCCGGTGACCTGGATGCGGCCATCGACCATCGCAAAGCGCAGGGTGCCGGCGGTCTCATGGCCCTGGGTCGGGGCGAGCTCGGCACTGGCGCCGGCGTTCGCGGCCTGCGCGGCAGGCGCGGACGCCTGGCCCGACGCAGGCGCAGCGGCGCGGTCGGCCTCGGCGGCGGCATCTTCGTTATCGGTCGTGCTGCTGTTGCCGCAGGCCGACAGTGCCAGCGCGAGCACGGCGACGGCAGGAACGAGGCGACGGGTCTGGGTCATGGGAACACTCCTTCGGGGTCGAAATGGCGCAGTGCGCCGAGAATGGGATGAACGCAGGCGGATCATTCGGTCCGGACGATGCCGCAGGCGACCCGCGCGCTGATCGCCCCAGGCGTGGCGCCAAGCACCAGCAGCGCGCGGCCGACGACATCGTTGGGCGCGCCGCCGCCCAGCACCGCGCCGGGCAGCAGCAGGTCGACCATGGCGACACCGCGCGCATCGGCAACGATCCGCCCGCGTTCGCCCGAGTCAGGCACTTGCGAGGGTGCGCCACGCTGGGCGTCGTACTCGGGGCCGGCGCTGGCGGCATCGACCGCGCTGCAGTCGCCGCGGGCGTGCAGACGCAGGTTGTGGGTGCCGTTGCCGACCAGGCCGCCGATCTCACCGCGTATGCGCACGCCGCCTTGCGCAGGGCTGAGCATCACGCGCCCACTGACCAGGGTGCCCGACGCCGACGCGAGGTTGGCGACCGCAGCATTCGCGGTGCCGGTGCCGGCCAATGGCGGCGTGGCCGCAGCGGCCGGCGGCGGCGCCGGGCGCGGCGCGCTCGCGCAGCCCACGACCAGTGCGGCGGCGAACAGGGACAACACGGGGCGAAACGATCGAAGCATCGGACGACACCTTATGGATCGGGAGTTCAGTGCGGATGAAGGCCCGGGACCCGCTCAGCCGCGCCGACCGCGGGCACCGAGCTTGCGGGTCAGCGTGTTACGGCCCACGCCCAGGCGCACCGCGGCCTCGGCGCGGCGCCCCCCGGTCTGGGCCAGCGCGGTTTCCAGCAGCACCCGGTCCAGGCGTTCGCGGGCCTGGGCATGGAGGTCGGCATCGCCGGCGCGCAGCCGCAGGTCGGCCCAGGCGCGCAGTGCGTCCTCCCAGTGCGTGGCGTCGCCCGGGGCCTCGTCGCTCGGCCGCGCGAGAACGGACTGCACCGGCAACAGCGCGTCGAGATCCTGCACGGTGATGCGCTCCGACGGCGCCAACGCCGCCAGCCGCCAGCACAGGTTCTGCAGCTCGCGCACGTTGCCCGGCCAGTCGTACGCCGCCAGCCGCTGCAGCACGGCCCGCCCCAGCCGCTTGGCCGGCGCGTCGAGCTTGGCGGCGGCCGCCTGCAGGAAACGTTCGGCCAGTCGCGGCACGTCGTCACGGCGCTCGCGCAGCGGCGGCAGGCGCAGGCGCACCACGTCCAGCCGGTGCAGCAGGTCGGCGCGAAACCGCCCCTGCGCGACCAGCGCTTCGAGATCCTGGTGGGTCGCGGCGATCACCCGCACATCGACCCGGATCAGTTCACGGCCGCCGACCCGGAAGAACTCGTCCTCGGCCAGGACGCGCAGCAGCCGGGTCTGCAGCGAGGCGGGCATGTCGCCGATCTCGTCGAGGAACAGCGTCCCGCCGTCGGCCTGCTCGAAGCGGCCGACATGGCGCCGCGCAGCGCCGGTGAACGCGCCGGCCTCATGGCCGAACAGTTCGCTCTCCAGCAGTTCGGCCGGAATCGCCGCGGTATTGAGGGCGACGAACGGCCGCCCAGCGCGCGGGGATTCACGGTGCAGCGCGCGCGCGACCAGCTCCTTGCCGGTCCCGGTCTCGCCAGTCACCAGCACCGCGACCGGGGCCTGCGCAAGCCGGCCGATCGCGCGGAACAACTGCCGCATCTGCGGCGTGTCGCCGACCAACGCATCGTCCGCACCCGCGTCCGCGCTCTCGACCGCCGGCTCGCCGGCGCCGGCCGGTGCAGGCTCGCGATCGCCGAGCACGCGCGCCGCCAGGGCCACCGCTTCGTCGAGATCGAACGGCTTGGACAGAAACTCCTGCGCACCGCCGCGGAATGCACCGGCGGTGCTGGCGACATCGGTATAGGCCGACATCACCACGACCGGCAGCTGCGGATGCGCCTGTTTGAGCGCATCGAGCAGTTGCAGACCACTGTCGCCGGGCATGCGTACGTCGGTGAACAACAGATCGGGCGCGGCACGCCGCTGCAGGGCCTCGTGCACCGCCTGCGCGCTATCGAAGCCGGACACGTCGTAACCCGCCTCGCTGAGCGCGGTGGCGAGCACGAAGCGGACGGCGCGATCGTCGTCGACGACCCAGATGCGGCGGGCAGTGGAGGTCATCGGGGTGCAGGATCCTCAGAGGCGCCGACCTCAGCAGCGGTGTCGGTGGGCAGCGCAGACGCGACATCGAGCGGTGGAAACGGCAGTTGCAGCGTGAACACGGTATGGCCCGGACGCGAGCGGTAGACCAGCGCACCGCGATGCTCGCGCGCGACCTGCTGCGCCAGCGCCAGCCCGAGCCCGCTGCCGTCCGGACGCCCCGACACCAGGGGCAGGAAGATCTGCTCGACGAGATCGCCCGGCACACCGCGGCCATCGTCGACGACCTCCAGTCGCAAGGCCATCGCATGCACCTCGTCGCCGATCCGCGCCGCGAGTGCGGCGCGGGTGCGCAAGGTCACGTTCGCCGCGCCGGCCTGGATCGCATTGCGCACCAGGTTCCAGATCGCCTGGGTCAGCCGATCGGCATCGCCCGCCAGCTCCGGCAGGCTGGGATCGTAGTCGCGGACCATCCGCACCGCCCAGCCGGCATCGGCCTCGGCCAGCCGCAGGACCTGTTCCAAGACACCGTGGATGTTCAACGGCCGATGCGGCTGCGGCGCCTGGGGCGACAACAACTGGTCGACCAGCGCACTGAGCCGGCCGACCTCCGAGCCGACCAGCGCGACCAGTTCCCCCGTTTCGCCGTCGCCGGCACGACGGGCCAACAACTGCGCTGCGCCCTTGAGCCCGGCCAGCGGATTGCGCAGCTCGTGCGCCAACCCGCGCAGCGCGGCCGACAACGCCATCGGCATCGCCAGCGTCGGATCGGCGCCCGGAAACTCGTCCACCGGGTGCGCCTCGAGCAGCACGCCGCCATCGGCGGCGTGCGTCACCCAGGCGTCGGCAAAGCGCGGCTCGCCGCCAAGGAAGGCCAGTGCCAGGCGCCGCAGTCGCAGCGGCGTGTCGCTCTCGTCGCCGGGCTGGCGCAACGCATGCCGCAAGGTCTCGCCCTCGACCTCCAGTGCGGCCAACGGCTGCTCCAGCAACCGGCGCCGGCCCACCCCCAACCAGCGCGCGAAGGCCACGTTGCAGTCGCGGATGCGGCCATCACCCCCGGTCCACACCAGGGGCGTGGCCAGCGTGTCGAAGTCGGCAGCGGGCAGGGGGGCGACGGCGGGCATCGCACCAATGTAGTGCACTGCGCCGCCGCCGGCACCCTTCCCCTCACGCCGCCCGTGTCGTGTAGAACTGCGCCTCCTCGGTCGAGCCGGTCAGTGCGGTCACGCTGGAGGCGCCGCCCTGGATCACGGTGGTGACATCGTCGAAGTAGCCGGCACCGACTTCCTGCTGATGCGAGACGAAGGTGTAGCCCTGGTCGCGGGCGGCGAACTCGCGTTCCTGCACCTGCTCGACGTAGTGGCGCATGCCTTCGCCGCGCGCGTAGTCGTGCGCGAATCGGAAGCTGTTGAACCAGTTGATGTGGATGCCCGCCAGGGTGATGAACTGGAATTTGTAGCCCAGCGCCGACAGTTCGTCCTGGAACGAGGCGATCTGGCGGTCGTCGAGGTTCTTTTTCCAGTTGAAGCTCGGCGAGCAGTTGTAGGCGAGCAGCTTGCCGGGTGTGGCGGCGTGGACGGCCTGGGCGAATTCGCGTGCAAAGCCCAGGTCCGGGGTGCCGGTTTCGCACCACACCAGATCGGCGAACGGCGCATAGGCAACGCCGCGGCTGATCGCCTGCTCCAGGCCGTTGCGGACCTTGTAGAAGCCCTCGGCGGTGCGCTCGCCGGTGACGAACGGCGCGTCGTTGGGATCGAAATCCGACGTCAGCAGCGTCGCGGCCTCAGCGTCCGTGCGCGCCAGCACGATCGACGGCACGCCGAGCACATCGGCGGCCAGGCGGGCGGCGATGAGCTTCTGCACCGCTTCCTGGGTCGGCACCAGCACCTTGCCGCCCATGTGGCCGCACTTCTTGACCGCGGCCAGTTGGTCCTCGAAATGCACGCCCGCCGCGCCGGCGACGATCATGTTCTTCATCAGCTCATAGGCATTGAGCACGCCTCCGAAGCCGGCCTCGCCGTCGGCGACGATCGGCAGGAAGAAGTCGATCGCCTCGTGCGCGTCGAGCTTGCCGTCGGCGATGTTCTTCCATTGGATCTCGTCGGCGCGCTGGAAGGTGTTGTTGATCCGCCGCACCATCGCCGGCACCGAGTCGTAGGCGTAGAGCGACTGGTCGGGATACATGGTCTCGGACGTATTGCCGTCGGCCGCAACCTGCCAGCCCGACAGGTACACCGCTTCCAGCCCAGCCTTGGCCTGCTGCATCGCCTGCCCGGCGCTGATCGCCCCGAACGCGTTGACATAGCCCTTCCTGGCCTGGCCGTTGAGCAGCGTCCACAGCCGCTGCGCACCGCGCCGGGCCAGCGTGTGCTCGGGCTGCACGCTGCCGCGCAGGCGCACGACGTCGGCCGCGGTATAGGTGCGCCGGATGCCGCTCCAGCGCGGGTCAGTGGTCCATTCGTGCTGCAGGGCGTCGATCTGGTGCTGGCGCGTGGTCATGGGGAACTCCTTCGGGCGTGGTGATGGGAATGGGTGCGGCGGCGCGGGCAATCGGCTTTCCGGATGCGTGTTGGGGGGACAATCACGCCACCCATCACCCATCGCGGGGTTTCACAGCCGCTCGTACGCCGGCAACGTCAGGAAATCGGCCAGCGTGTCGGCCCGGGTCAGCACCTCGAGCAGGGCAATGGCCTCGGCCACGCGAGCGGCGCCGGGGACCGCCTGGCGCGCCAGGCGCGAGGGCAGTGACAGCAGCACCCGGTCGAACAGCGCGTCGTCGATCGCGGTGCCGTCGTCGAGATGCAGCGGCGGGCCGGGCACCCCGCTGGCGTCGGCGTCGGCGCAATGCAGCCACTGCCACAGCTGGGCACGTGCGATCTCCGCGGTCGCGGCGTCTTCCATCATTCCGTGGATCGGCACGCAGCCGTTGCCGTCGAGCCAGGCAGCGAGGTAGCGCACGCAGACCTCGACATTGCCGGCGAAGCCGGCGTGCGTGATCGTGCCCAGCGACGGCACGATCAGATCGTCGCGTGCCACCAGCACGTCGTCGCGCGTCATCGCGTGCTGGTGCGGGCCGCGCATGCGCGCATCGAACACCTGCCGCGCGATCGGGATCAGCGCCGGATGCGCGACCCAGGTGCCGTCGTGGCCGGCGGTGACCTCACGCAGCTTGTCGGCGCGCACCCGGTCCATTGCCGCCTCGTTCGCAGCCGCGTCGCCCGGAATCGGGATCTGCGCGGCCATGCCCCCCATCGCATGCGCACCACGGCGATGACAGGTCTGGATCAGCAACTCGGAGTACGCCTTGAGGAACGGCTGGACCATCGTCACCTGGCCGCGCTCGGGCAACACGCGATCGCGGTGCCGGCGGAAGGTCTTGATGTACGAGAAGATGTAGTCCCAGCGTCCGCAGTTGAGGCCCGCGATGCGCCCGCGCAGGGCGTGCAGGATCTCGTCCATCTCGAAGGCGGCCGGCAGCGTCTCGATCAGCACCGTGACCCGGATCTGCCCCGTCGGCAGGCCCAGCGCGCGCTCGATGTGCGCCAGCGCGTCGTCCCACAGCTGCGCTTCTTCCATCGACTGCAGCTTGGGCAGGTACAGATAGGGCCCGCGATCGCGCGCGGCCAGCGCATGGGCGTTGTGGAACGCGAACAGGCCGGCATCGAACAGCGCTGCCGACATCGGCGCGCCATCGACGAGCACGTGCTTTTCGTCCAGATGCCAGCCACGCGGCCGCACGATCAGCACCGCCTGGCGTGCCTCGGGCAGCAGCGCGTAGTGCTTGCCGTTGCCTTCGAACGTCAGGCTGCCGGCGACCGCCTCGCGCAGGGCGCACTGGCCGGTCAGCAGATTGGCCCAGGTCGGCGAGGTCGAGTCCTCGAAATCGGCCATGTAGCACTGCGCGCCGGAGTTGAGCGCGTTGATGACCATCTTCGGATCGACCGGCCCGGTGATTTCGACCCGCCGGTCGCGCAATGCCGGTGGTGCCGGGGCGACCGTCCACGCCGACTCGCGGATCGTCCGGGTGTCGGTGCGGAAGTCGGGCAGGGCGCCGGCATCGAAGGCGGCCTGGCGGGTCTGCCGGGCGCGGAGCAGAGCCTGCCGCCTGGACTCGAATTCGCGGTGCAGATCCGCCAGACAGGCCTGGGCGGCGTCATCGAGCAGGTCGCCCGGGAGACCTGCCGGCAGGCCCGCCGGCAGGTCGCAGGCGGGAGAGGGGGACAGCGCATGCAGTCGGTGGACAGCGTTCATCGCAACGGTCGCCTTGGGGGTGGTGCGGTGCAGCAGACCGTCTCTCCACACCTGGTATTTGACAAACGAGTTCTGTCAATGCGAACTATGAGTCTGGCTAATAACCATGCCGAAATGGCCGCCAAGTCCCCGCCCGCATTACGGTTTCCGTACAAGAGCGACCGGCTCAAGCCGCTGCGCGCGTTCTGCCAGACGACCCGGCTGGGCTCGGTCTCGCGGGCCGCCGAGGCGCTCTACGTCAGCCAGCCCGCGATCTCGCTGCAGTTGCAGGCGCTCGAGCGCGAGCTCGGGGTCAAGCTGCTCGAGCGCAGCGGCCGACGGCTGGTGCCCACCCGGGCCGGCGAGGTGCTCTACGACCTGGCGCTGCCGCTGGTGGAGGGCATCGACGGGCTGCCGGCGGCCTTCCGCCGCGAAGTCGGCGGCCTGGACGCCGGTGCGCTGACGATCGCGGCCAACAGCGCGACCATCCTGTACCTGCTGCCGAAGATCGTCGAATTGTTCCGCCGCCAGCATCCCGATGTGCGGCTGACGCTGCATGACGCCATCACCGCCGACGGCAACGACCTGCTGCGCAGTGACGCGGTCGATCTGGTGGTCGGCTCGATGGTCGACGTGCCGCCGGACCTCGACTACGCACCGGTGTACCGCTTCGAACCGGTCCTGCTCACGCCGCCCGACCACGCCCTGGCGCGCGCGCGGCGGATCACGCTGGAGGAGATCGCGCGCTACGGCCTGATCCTGCCGCCCAAGCGGCATGTGACCTACCGGCTGGTCGACCAGGTGTTCCAGCAGGCGCGCGTGCCCTACACGATCGCGCTGGAAGTCGGCGGCTGGGAGGTGATCAAGCAGTACGTCGCGATGGGCCTGGGCATCTCGATCGCCAGCGCGATCTGCCTGGAGGCGGGCGATGCGACGCGACTGGCGACGCGTCCGGTCTCGGAGTGGTTTCCTGCGCGCAGCTACGGCGTCGTGGTGCGCAAGGGCAAGCTGCTCTCGCCACAGGCCCGCGCGTTCGTCGAGCTGATCCGCCCGGACCTGTTCGCCCGGCGCGACGGCAGCGGCAGCGGACACTCGGAACGCTGAGCGCCCGCGTCGCCGTCGTGACTGTCACCGGCCGGCGGTGACCGGCTCGGCGCGCTGGGGGTCCGGTGCCGCGGACCGGCGCGAGGCCTTCTCCAACTGCGCCAGTGCGACCTCGCCGGCGGCCTTGGCCTCCATCGCCTGCTTCTGCACCATGCACAGGGTCTGCATGTGGTCGGCGTCGAAGTTCAGGCGCTCGATGAGGAAGTCGACGAACGCACGGACCTTCGGCGAGACCAGCCGGCCGCCGGCGAACACCGCGTTGAAGTCGACCTCCGGGCCGGTCCAGCCGGCGAGCACGCGCTGGACCATGCCCGCTTCGACGAAGGCCTTGGCCATCACATCGCCGGTCAGCATCAGGCCCTCGCCCTTGATCAGTGCCCAGTTCAAGGCGGCCGGGTCGTTGCCGACCAACTGCGGATTGACCGGGAACTCGCGCAGCGCCTGGCCGTCGGTCAGCGACCACACGAACCGGCCGTTGTGCGGGTTGCGGCTCTTGCGCATCACCAGTGTGCGGTGGTGCTGCAGGTCGTCGGGATGCAGCGGCTCGCCGTGCTGTTCGATGTAGGCGGGGCTGGCAAAGACCTGTGTGCGCAGGCTGCCGAGCTTGCGCGCGACGAAGTTGGAATCGGGCAGGGTGCCCACGCGCAACGCCAGGTCGGCCTCGCCGCCGATCAGATCGAGATGCTCGTTGCCCATGTGCATGTCGAGCAGGATCTCCGGGTATTGGGCCTGGAAATCGCCGAGCAGCGGCGCGATCCAGGTGATGCCGATCGAGTAGGGCACGGTGAACCGCAGCCAGCCGCGCGGACCGCCCTGCAACTGGCCCACCGCGGCCTCGGCCTCTTCAAGCCCGCGCGCGATGCGCTGGCAATGCTCGTGGTAGACCGCGCCGGCCTCGGTCAGCCCCAGGCGACGTGTGGTCCGATGCAGCAGCCGCGCCCCCAGCCGCTGCTCGAGCTCCTGCACCTTGCGGCTGACCGTGGTCTTGGGCAGGCCGAGCGCGTTGGCGGCAGCGATGAAGCTGCCCTGCTCGACCACCTTGACGAAGATCAGCGTGTCGTTGAGATCGTGGGCCATGCGCGCACTCCGGTGGGGACGGACGCGATTGGCCCGTTCGAGGGACAATTATTCCCTCGAATCGGGACTAATCAAGTCCGGGATGGCGGCCTATCGTTTGCCGCCTCGCCCGACCGGAGTTCGCCGGTGTCCCTCGATCGCCCTGTTCCCAGCCTCCATGCCGTCGCCCGACAAGGCCGCACGGCCGCGCCCCGGCGTCGGTTGGAAATCCCGCCGAATCAATCATCTAGCGCCCGCCTTGCGGTCCCCCGCGGGGTGCGTGGTGGCGGTTTCGACTGGCGGCGGATGTGGGCGTGGCTGGGGGTGTCGACCCCCGACCAGGAGTCCCAGGCCTCGGTCGAAGCCTGTTTTTCGGGAGACAAAATCCCATGACCGGGACAATTTCGCCGCTGCTGGTGCTCGGCGCGACCGGGGCGATCGGCACGCGCCTGGTCGCCCGCGCTGCAGCCGCCGGACGTCGGACGATCGCGGTGGCGCGCGACGCCGCCGCCCTCGCCGCGCTGCGCGAGCGTCACGGCGCGACCGTGCTGCCGCTGGCCGCGACGTTGTGCAGCGATGCCGACGCCGCCGCGCTCGCGGACCGCGTCGCCGCGCTGGCCGGCCCCCGTCCCGGCGCGGTGGTCGCGGCCATCCGCGGCGCCGCCCCGGCACGCCGACTGCTCGATGCCCCGGCCGACTTCCTACGCCGGCGACTCGACGAAGACCTGCTGCCGCATCTGGCCGCCGCGCGGCATCTGTTGCCGCTGCTCGCACCGGTCCCTGGCGGCGCCTATGTCCTGGTCGGCGGCCCTGGCGCCGAGCAGCCTTGGTCGGGCTACGGCCACCGCTCGATCGGTGCGGCCGCGTTGCAGATGCTCGCCCGTGTGCTGCACGAGGAAGCACGGACGCTGCCGGTGCGGGTGCAGATGCTGGCGATCGACTCGCCGGTGCGCACCGCGCACAACGCCGCGCACGCCTGCACCCAGTGGCCGGACGCCGATGCGATCGCCGACTACGCACTGCGCATGGTCGACGGCCGCCTGCGCCCGGACGCCGCGCTGCTGCGGTTCCCGTCCGAGGGCCCGGTGCGCCCGCCCGGCCTGTCCGACGACATCGACCTCGCGGCGGCACCGTGCCTGCCCGCATCGACCCACGACACCGCCGCGCAGGCGCTGCTGCAGCGCATCGCGGCCCGTTCCCGATCCCCCCAGGAGTTCCGCTCATGACCCCCATCCTCACCCGCGCCCTGGCCGGCTCGCTGCTGGCCGCCGCGATCGCCGTCACCGTGACCGGCTGCGACAGCCGCGCCGAATCGGCCAGCCCGCCGCCCCCGCCTGAAGTCGGGGTCGCCGCGGTGCTCGCCGAGCCGGTCAAGGACTGGAACGACGCCACCGGCCGGATCGCTGCGGTCGAGAGCGTCGAGCTGCGCCCGCGGGTCAGCGGCTACGTCGAGCGCGTGGCTTACGCCGAAGGCGACGAAGTGAAGCAGGGCGACCTGCTGTTCGTCATCGACCCGCGTCCGTACCGCGCCGCGTTGCAGCGCGCCGAGGCCGAGCTGGCCCGGGCCCGCGCCGAGGCGCAGCTGGCGACGACCCGGCACGACCGCGCGCAGTCGTTGATCGAGGCCAGCGCGATCTCGCGCGACGACTTCGAGGCCCGCAGCGCCGGCCGCGCCGAAGCCGAGGCCGCGGTGCGCGCCGCGCAGGCCGCGGTCGAGACCGCGAAGCTGGACCTGGCCTTCACCCAGGTCCGCGCACCCGTCGACGGCCGCGCCGGACGCGCGTTGCTGACTGCCGGCAACCTCGCCCAGGCTGATGCCTCGCTGCTGACCACGGTGGTCTCGCAGGATCCGGTGCACGTCTACTTCGAGACCGACGAACGCACGTTCCTGCGGCACCAGGCACTGGCCCGCGAGGGCGCGCGCACCGCCGGCCGCAATGCGGTGCGCGTGGGCCTGTCGGATGAGACGGGCTACCCGCATGCCGGCACCGTCGATTTCCTCGACAACCAGGTCGATCCGGCCACCGGCACCGTGCGCGCCCGCGCCGTGCTGCCCAACCCCGACCGCCGGTTCACGCCGGGGCTGTTCGCCCGCGTGCAGCTCGAAGGCGCGACGGCGCGCGAGGCGGTGCTGATCGACGACAAGGCCGTGTTGACCGACCAGGACCGCAAGTACGTCTACGTGCTGGGCGAAGACAACACCGCGCAGCGCCGCGACATCGTCCCCGGGCGCATGGTCGATGGCCTGCGCGTGGTCGACTCGGGCCTGGCCGCCGGCGACCGCGTCATCGTCAACGGCGTGCAGAAAGTCTTCATGCCCGGCATGCCGGTCGCACCGCAGACGGTCGCGATGCGCGATGGCCAGCCGGTCAAGGCGGTCGCACAACACTAAGGGTCGCATGACCGCGGCCTCCCTCTGGGGAGACGCGTGCAGCGCATCGGGCACGAGCCGGGCCTTGCCGAGCAAGCCCGGTGCGCATCGGCACCCTCGGGGCATCTTCGTCGTCGCGGAGAAGGCCTCGCTGTACCCGCGTTTTCTTTCGCTGCGGCCTTCGCGCCGCCCACAAGGATGCTCCCGTGGACTTTTCCCGCTTCTTCATCGACCGGCCGATCTTCGCCGCGGTGCTGTCGATCCTGATCTTCGCCGGCGGCCTGATCGCGCTTCCCTTGCTGCCGATTGGCGAGTACCCGGAAGTCGTGCCGCCCTCGGTGGTCGTGCGCACCGTGTACCCCGGCGCCAACCCGAAGGTGATCGCCGAAACGGTGGCGACCCCGCTAGAAGAAGCCATCAACGGGGTCGAGGACATGATGTACATCAAGTCCGTGGCCGGCTCCGACGGCGTGCTGCAGCTCACCGTGACCTTCAAGCCCGGCACCGACGCCGATGACGCGGCGGTGCGCGTCCAGAACCGCGTGGCGCAGGCGCAGGCGCGACTGCCCGAGGACGTCCGGCGGCAGGGCGTGACCACGCAGAAGCAGTCGCCGGTGTTCCTGATGGTCGTGCACCTGACCTCCCAGGACGGCCGCTACGATTCGCTGTACCTGCGCAACTACATGCGCCTGCACGTCAAGGACGAGATCGCCAAGATCGCAGGCGTGGGCGATGCCCAGGTCTTCGGCGGTGGCGACTACGCCATGCGCTTGTGGCTGGACCCCGACAAGATCGCCGCGCGCGGCCTGACCGCCGGTGACGTGGTGCGTTCGGTGCGCGAACAGAACGTGCAGGTGTCCGCCGGCCAGCTCGGTGCCGAACCGATGCCCAACGGCAGCGACTTCCTGCTGCCGATCAATGCCAAGGGCCGCCTGGAGACCGTCGAGGAATTCGGCGACATCGTGCTCAAGGCCGGCAGCGACGGCGAGCTGGTGCGTCTGGCCGATGTGGCCCGAATCGAACTGGCCGCCGGCGACTACACGCTGCGCGCACGCCTGGACGGCAAGAACGCCGCGGCCATCGGTGTCTTCCAGGCCCCGGGCGCGAACGCGCTCGAGATCCGCGACGGCGTGGTCGAGACGATGGAACGGCTGCGGCCTTCGCTCCCGCCCGGCGTTGAGATCCAGTCGATCTACGACACCACGATCTTCGTGCGCGATTCCATCAAGTCGGTGGTGACGACGCTGATCGAAGCCACGCTGCTGGTGGTGCTGGTGGTGATCCTGTTCCTGCAGACCTGGCGCGCATCGATCATTCCGCTGCTCGCGGTCCCGGTGTCGATCGTCGGCACGTTCGCGGTGCTGTACCTGCTCGGCTACTCGATCAACACCCTCACACTGTTCGGACTGGTGTTGGCGATCGGCATCGTCGTCGACGACGCCATCGTGGTGGTGGAGAACGTCGAGCGCCACATCGAGCTGGGCGCCTCCCCACTGGAAGCGGCCCACTTGGCGATGCGCGAGGTGTCCGGGCCGATCATCGCGATCGCGCTGGTGCTGTGCGCGGTGTTCGTGCCGATGGCCTTCCTGACCGGCGTCACCGGTCAGTTCTACAAGCAGTTCGCGGTGACCATTGCCATCTCCACCGTGATCTCGGCGATCAACTCGTTGACGCTGTCGCCGGCCCTGGCGGCCAAGCTGCTGCAACCGCACGGCGCGCCGAAGGACCGGCTGACCCAGCTCATCGATCGGGCGTTCGGCTGGGTGTTCCGTCCGTTCAACCGCTTCTTCCATCGCAGCTCCGAGCGCTACGAAAGTGCGGTCTCGCGTTCGTTGGGCCGTCGGGGCGCGGTGTTCGTGGTCTATGCCGTGCTGCTGGCGGGCGCCGCCCTGATGTTCAAGATCGTGCCGGCGGGCTTCATCCCGGTGCAGGACAAGATGTATGTGATCGCAGGCGTCAAAATGCCCGAAGGCGCATCGATCGAACGCACCGACGCGGTGCTCAAGCGGATGGCGGCACTTGCCAGCGAGGTCGACGGCGTCGCCAGCGAGATCGCGTTCCCGGGCCTGAACCCGCTGCAGTTCACCAACACGCCCAACAATGGCGTGGTGTTCTTCACCCTCGATCCGTTCTCCGAACGCAGCCGCAGCGCCGAGGCGATCACCGCCGAACTCAACCAGAAGTTCTCGACCATCCAGGAAGGCTTCACCTTCGCCTTCATGCCGCCGCCGATCCAGGGGCTGGGCAACGGGTCGGGATGGTCGCTGTTCGTCGAGGACCGCACGCGCCTGGGCTACGGCGAGCTGCAGGCCGCGGTGCAGGCCTTCCAGGCGGCCGCGATGCAGACGCCGGGACTGGGCTATCCGATCAGCAGCTACCAGGCCAACGTGCCGCAACTCGATGCCGAGGTCGATCGCGTCAAGGCCAAGGCACAGGGTGTGCCGCTGACCGAGCTGTTCGACACGCTGCAGACCTATCTGGGGTCGGCCTACGTCAACGACTTCAACATGTTCGGCCGCACCTGGCAGGTCATCGCCCAGGCCGACGGTCCGTTCCGCGAGGACGTGTCGGACATCGCCGCGCTGCGCACGCGCAATGCGGCCGGTGAAATGGTGCCGGTGGGCTCGATGGTGCATGTCCGCCAGACGTATGGCCCGGACCCGGTGATCCGCTTCAACGGGTATCCGGCCGCCGATCTGCTGGGCGATGCCGACCCGCGCGTGCTGTCGTCGGGCGAGGCGATGGCCAAGGTCACCGAGCTCGCCGGCCAGGTGCTTCCGAACGGCATGGGCATCGGCTGGAGCGACCTGAGCTACCAGCAGTCCAACCAGAGCGGCGCCGCGCTGGTGGTGTTCCCGCTGGCGGTGATGCTCGCCTTCCTGGTGCTGGCCGCGCTGTACGAAAGCTGGTCGCTGCCGCTGGCGGTGATTCTGATCGTGCCGATGACGTTGCTGTCCGCTCTGTTCGGCGTGTGGCTGGCCGGCGGCGACAACAACGTGTTCGTGCAGGTGGGTCTGGTGGTGCTGATGGGCCTGGCCTGCAAGAACGCGATCCTGATCGTGGAGTTCGCCCGCGAACTGGAGATGCAAGGCAAGGACATCATCACGTCGGCGCTGGAAGCCAGCCGCCTGCGCCTGCGACCGATCGTCATGACCTCGGTCGCGTTCATCGCCGGCACCGTGCCGCTGGTGCTGTCCACCGGCGCGGGCGCCGAGGTCCGTTCGATCACTGGAATCACCGTATTCGCCGGCATGTTGGGCGTCACGCTCTTCGGCCTGTTCCTCACGCCGGTGTTCTACGTCGCGATGCGCAAGCTCGCCAACCGGCCACTCGTGTCGCATGCCCCGGTCGCCCCCGTGGCACCGGCCCATTCCTGACCCCCACTAGGAGTTGCTCATGTCCGTTTCCGATTCCCGCATCGCTCTGGTCACCGGCGCCACCCGTGGCATCGGCCTGGAAACCGTGCGCCAGCTCAGCGCCACCGGTGTGCACACGCTGCTGGCCGGCCGCAACCGCGACCGCGCGGTCGAGGCCGCGCTCAAGCTGCAAGCCGAAGGGCTGCCGGTCGAGGCGATCGCGCTCGACGTCACCGACGCGGCCAGCATCGCCGAGGCCGTGAAGACCATCGAGGCGCGCCACGGCCGTCTCGACATCCTGGTCAATAACGCCGGCATCGTTGCCGACGACCCGACGAAGGGCACGACCGGCCAATCGCTCGACACCTGGCGCACGACGTTCGAGACCAACGTGTTCGGCCTGATCGCGACCACGCAGGCGCTGCTGCCGCTGCTGCACAGGTCCAACGCGGGCCGGATCGTCAACGTGTCGAGCCTGCTCGGCTCGATCAGCCAGCACCAGGACCCGGCCTCCTTCATCTACGACATGAAGGGCCTGCCCGCCTACAACGTATCCAAGAGTGCGGTGAACGCGTGGACGGTGCACCTGGCGCACGTGCTCAAGGACGCCGGCATCAAGGTCAACACGATCCATCCCGGCTACGTGCGCACCGACATGAACAAGGCCGGCGATGAACAGAACGGCGAGCTCGAGGTCGTCGACGGCGCGCGCACCAGTGTGCGGCTCGCGCTGATCGACGACGACGGCCCGACCGGCGGCTACTTCTACTTCGATCAGGCACTGCCATGGTGACGCGTCCGCTCATCGCCACCTTGGCCACGGCGCTGCTCGCCGCCTGCGCCGTCGGCCCGGACCACGTGCGTCCGACGATGGCGGTGCCCGAGACATTCGGCGTGCAGGCCTCCGCGACTGATGCGGCGGCGGCGTTGCCCGTCTCCGCACCGGCCGATGGCGCTTTCTGGCAGGCCTTCGGCGACCCGCAGCTCACCGCGCTGGTCGACGAGGCGTTGACCACCAACCACGACTTGCGCATCGCGCTCGCCCGCTTCGATCGCGCCAACGCCTTGTTGCGCGGCGCGCGTTTCGACCAGCTGCCGACGATCGACGCCAGTGGCCGCGCAACCAGCAGCCGCGCCAGCGCCGACCAGGCACCGGGCGTGCCGCGTGACGCACGCGACAGCGACGCCTTCGAGGCCGGTATCGGCGCGAGCTGGGAGCTCGACCTGTTTGGCCGCGTGCGGCGCGGCGTCGAGGCCGGCCGCGCCGAAGCCGCCGCGAGCGCCGACGACCTGCGCGCCTTGCAGGTCGCGATCGTCGGCGAGGTCGCGACCGCCTACCTGGACCTGCGCGGGCTGCAAGAGCGGTTGCGCGTGGCGACCGAGAACGCCGGTAACCAGCAGCACACGCTGGCGCTGGTCGAGGCCCGCCGCAACGCCGGCCAGGACAGCGACTTCGACAGCGCGCGCGCCTCCGCGCAGGCGGCCTCGACCGCATCGCGGATTCCGGCGCTGGAGGCCGAGATCGCGGTCGCGATCCATCGCATCGCGGTCCTGACCGGCCGCACGCCCGACGCGCTGCGCGATGCCCTCAGCGCCGCGCGCGATCTGCCTGCCGTGCCGCGCGCGATCGACCCCGGCACGCCGGCCGACGTGCTGCGGCTGCGCCCGGATGTCTCGGCCGCCGAACACCGGCTGCACGCCGCGACCGCGCGCGTGGGCGTCGCGACCGCCGACCTCTTCCCCCGGCTCACCCTGGGTGGCCTGATCGGCAGCCAGGCTGGCGACGTCGACGCGCTGTTCAAGCGCGACAGCGAGACCCGGCTCGTGGCCCTGGGCATCGACTGGTCGTTCCTCGACATCGGGCGGGTGCGTGCCCGCATCGCTGCGGCCGATGCCGACGCCGAACTGGAACTGGCGCGCTACCAGCAGACGGTGCTGCGCGCGCTCGAGGACACGGGCAACGCGCTGGCACGCTTCGATCGCGCCCACGACGAAGATGTCGAGCTCGCGCGCGCCGCCCGCGACAGCGCGCGCGCCGCACGGCTGGCCCGCATGCGCTTCGAAGCGGGCACGACCGGGCTGCTCGACGTCCTCGACGCCGAGCGCACGCAGCTGCAGGCAGAAGACGCGTTCGCCGCGGGCCGCACCCGGACCGCCACCGGCGCCGTCTCGCTGTATCGGGCGCTCGCCGGCGGCTGGCCGCAATCGCTCCCCCAACGCGAAGCCCTCGACACGCAGGTCTCGCGACGCTGATCGACACCCGCGCCCCTTCCCGAACGCAGGGACGTAACGCTCAGCACATCTCCCCCGCTCGCGGGGAGGTCGGCGCCGGGTTGGGTGTGGGAAGGCTTTCATGCAGTCGCTTTTCGCATCCACCCCGCGACCTGCTCGGCCCCCACCCAACCCTCCCCCGCATTGCGGGGGAGGGCTCAGGGTGCCGCGCCATTGGCGTGGAGTCGGCACCGCACGCACGCATCGCTGTTGCGGCATGCGGCATGCGGCATGCGGCATGCGGCATGCGGCATGCGGCATGCGGCATGCGGCATGCGCGAGCAAAGCACACCTCCCCCGCTCGGGGGGGAGGTCGGCGCTATCGGCGCCGGGTGGGGGCAAGGCTTTCATGCAGTCGCTTTTCGCATCCACCCCGCGACCTGCTCGCCCCCACCCAACCCGCCCCCGCATTGCGGGGGAGGACACGTCAAGCTCAGCCCAGCAAGACGCGGTTGAGGCGCTGCACGAAGGCTGCCGGGTCGGGCAGCGGGGCACCGGCGGCGATCTCGGCCTGCTCGAGCAACAGCGTAGCCAGGTCGGTCGCCTTGGCGTCATCGGCCTCGGCTTCGATCCGCTGCAGCAACGCGTGCTGCGGATTGATCTCCAGCGTCGGCTTGCTGTCGGGGATCGCCTGGCCGGCCTCACGCAGCAGCCGCGCCAGGTGCGGGGCCATCTCGTAATCGGCCAGCGCCAGGCACGAGGGCGAATCGGTCAGGCGGGCGGACACGCGCACCTCGCCCACGCGCTCGCCGAGCAGGCCCTTGAGCCGCTCGATCAGCGGCGCGGCGGCCTTCGCGGCCTCTTCCTGCTTGGCCTTGTCGGCGGCATCGAGTGGCAGCTCGCCCTTGGCGACGTTCTTCAGCGACTTGCCGGCGTACTCGTGCAGGTGACCGAGCATCCACTCGTCGATGCGGTCGAACATCAGCAGCACCTCGATATCCTTCGCGCGGAAGGCCTCGAGCTGCGGGCTGCCGGCCGCGGCGGCGTAGCCGTCGGCGGTGATGTACCAGATCGTGTCCTGGCCCACGGCCATGCGGCCGACGTAGTCGTCCAGCGACACGGTCTGCGCCGCGCCCTCGCCCTGGGTCGAGGCGAAGCGCAGCAGCTTGGCGATGCGCTCGCGGTTGCCGGGATCCTCGACGATGCCTTCCTTGAGCGTGTTGCCGAAGGCCTTGTAGAACGCGGCGAACTTGTCGGCATCGTCGCGTGCGAGCTTCTCGATCAAGTCGAGCACGCGCTTGACGCACGCGCCCTTGATGCGCTCGAGCTGACGGTTGTGCTGCAGCAGTTCGCGGCTGACGTTGAGCGGCAGGTCGTCGGCGTCGACGACGCCGCGCACGAAGCGCAGGTAGTTGGGCAGCAGTTCCTCGGCCGCGTCCATGACGGACACGCGCTTGATGTAGAGCTTCAGGCCCTTGCGCTCGTCGCGGCCACCCATCATCAGGTCGAACGGCGGCTGCGACGGCAGGTACAGCAGCGTGGTGAAGCTCTGACTGCCTTCGACGCGGTTGTGCGTCCACGCGGCCGCGTCGTTGAAGTCGTGGCCGAGCGCCTTGTAGAAGTTCTGGTAATCCTCGTCTGAGATCTCGGACTTGGGCTTGGTCCACAGCGCCGAGGCGTCGTTGGCGGTTTCCCACTCCGGCGCGGCGTCGGCCTTGGTCGCGTCCTCGTCCGATGCGTCGTCGGCCGGCGACGGCGCGTCCTTGGGCATGCGGATCGGGAACGCAACATGATCGGAGTACTTGCGCACCAGCGCGCGCAGCTTCCAGCCGTCGAGAAACTCGTCCTCGTCGGCCTTCAGGTGCAGGACCACCGTGGTGCCGCGCTCGGGCAGCGTGACGTCTTCGAGCGCGTACTCGCCGCGGCCGTCGCTCTCCCATTTCACGCCGGCCTCGTGGGCGGCGCCGGCGTGGCGGGTGCGCACGGTCACCCGGTCGGCGACGACGAAGGCCGAATAGAAGCCCACACCGAACTGGCCGATCAGTCGCGCGTCGGCCTTCTGCTCGCCACTCATCGCTTCCAGGAACCGCCGTGTGCCGGAGCTGGCGATGGTGCCGATGTTGGCGACCACGTCATCGCGGGTCATGCCGATGCCGTTGTCGCGGATCGTCACCGTGCGTGCAGCCTTGTCCCAGCTCACGTCGATATGCAGTTCGCTGCTGCCGGCCAGCAGCTCGGGATTGGCGATCGACTCGAAACGCAGCTTGTCGCAGGCATCGGAGGCGTTGGAGATCAGCTCGCGCAGGAAGATCTCCTTGTGCGAGTACAGCGAGTGCGTCACCAGGTGCAGTACCTGGGCGACTTCGGCTTCGAACTTGCGGGTCTCGGTGGTGGCGGTCATGACGGTCCGTGTGGCGTGTTGCGAGAGCGCCGATATTGGTCTGGCTGCCGCGGAATCAAGCCGGGGGCACCTGGCACCGACACATACCCGCCAGGTCCGGTCGAGCGCTGGGTGCAAGATCGCAGCCCATTCAGCGGAATTAACCGCCGTTGAACACACCAGGCTCGTCGTTGGATGAATTGCGAGACCTCACGCGCTTGTCACATTAACGAGATCTTAACTGCGGCAGCCGCCCCGCACGCGTGTGCGGGCGACCGGGATCCCCGTTCCGTCGTCGCTTTCCAGCTCAGGACCCTTTCCATGACATCGCCCGTCCGCCGTCCCTTGCGCCGCCGTGCGCTCGCCCTGTCGATCCCCCTCGCGCTCGCCGCCATCGCGCCGATGCAGGCCACCGCGCAGCAGACCACCACCACGCTGGACCGCATCACCGTGACCGGCTCCAACATCCCGCGCACCGACACCGAGACCGCGTCGCCGGTGCAGGTGATCTCGCGCGAGCAGATCGACCGCACCGGCAAGACCACGGTCGGCGAGTACCTGCAAAGCCTGGCGGTCGATGGCGCGGGCTCGGTGCCCAAGAGCTTCGGCAACGGCTTCGCCGGCGGCGGTGCGGCCATCTCGCTGCGCGGCCTGGGCGCCGGCTCGACGCTGGTGCTGCTCAACGGCCGCCGCATGGCGCCGTTCGGCCTGGCCGACGACGGCCAAAAGGTGTTCACCGACCTGAGCACGATCCCGCTCGATGCGGTCGAGCGCATCGAGGTGCTCAAGGACGGCGCATCGTCGGTCTATGGCTCGGACGCGATCGCCGGCGTGGTCAACGTGATCCTGCGCACCGACTTCACCGGCGCAGTGGCGACCGTGTCGTACGGCTGGTCGGACGATGGCGGCGGCGACCAGCCCAAGGCGTCGCTGACCGCGGGCACCGGCAGTCTGACCGAGGACGGCTACAACGCCTTCTTCAGTATCGAAGCGGCCAAGACCGACGCCATCCGGCTCTACGACCGTCGCAACCGCGACTGGATCGGCACCGGCGACACCCGCCGCTGGGGCTACGGCATCGGCGGCAACCTGCCCGGCCGGATCACCGGCGGCGGCACCGGCGCCGGCGCCAGTCCAAACGGCGCGGTCCAGAACCCGGTCACCGGCCGCTTCGAGTCGCTGCCCGGCTGCGCGGGTCTGTCGGATGTGACCCCGCAGGATCCAGCCGGCGGCTGTCTGTGGGATGTGGCCCGATTCCGCGACCTGTCGCCCGAAGAGAAGTACGTGAACTTCTTCTCGCGCGCCGCATTCGCGGTCGGCGACAGCAGCGAGCTGTACATGGAACTGGGCATCGCCAACAAGCAGACCGTGTTCCAGAACACGCCCTCGAGTGCGTCGGGCGCCTGGGGCTATCCGGGCGGCCCGGTCAATGCGTCCGATCCGGGCCCCGGCGCGGTCGTGCTTGGCCCGGACCATCCGGACAACCCGTATCCGGGCACGGCCAACCGACTGCGCTACGCCGCGTTCGACGTCGGCCCACGCACGACCTACAACGACAGTCGCTTCATGCGCCTGCTGCTCGGCTTCAAGGGCACCGCCGGGGCCTGGGACTACGACGTTGGCTACCTGCACTCGGGCACCGACCTGACCAACGAGCGCACCGGCTTTTTGCGCTACAGCCACGTCAAGACCGCGCTCGAAGACCCCAACAGCCCGGTCGGCTGGTGGCGCATCGGCGACGACGCCGGCCGCAATAGCCAAGCGCTTTACGACTACATCTCGCCACGCATCCGCGCCACCGGGCGCACCCGCCTGGACATCATCGACGCCAAGGCCACGCGTTCGCTGGCCGACCTGGCCGGCGGTCCGCTGGGCCTGGCAGTCGGTGCCGAGTACCGCCGCCAGTCGGTGCTGCTGACGCCGCAGACCTACACCGACATCGGCGACATCATCGGCCTGGGCTACTCGGCCTATGGCGGCGTGGAGAAGGTCTCCAGCGCCTACGTCGAGTTGCAGGCGCCGGTGCACGAGACCCTGGAACTGACCGGCGCGCTGCGCGTGGACAAGTACGACGGCGGCGAGACCTCGACCACGCCCAAAGTCGGCGTGAAGTGGTCGCCCAGCGACTGGATCGCGCTGCGCGGCACCTACGCCGAGGGCTTCCGTGCCCCGAACCCGGCCGAGGCCGGCACCGGCGGCCTGGCCGCCTTCAGCACCGCGGTCGACCCGGTGCGCTGCGCCGCGCCCGGCCACGAACCGCAGGACTGCGATGCCGGCTCGATCGCGCTGATCACCTCGCCCAATCCGGACCTGCGCCCCGAGGAATCCAAGAGCACGACCCTCGGCCTGGTGCTCTCGCCCTGGACCGGCGGCTCGCTCGCACTCGACGCGTTCCGCATCAAGCGCACCGACGAGATCTTCGGCGGCAGCGCCGACGCGGCGATCGCCGCCGGCGGTGCCAACGTGATCCGCGGCACCAACGAGATTCCGGGCACGCCGGGCAGCGGCTCGATCCTCGCCGTGCTGGTGGGCTATGAGAACGCCTCCTCGACCACTGTCGAGGGCTTCGACGTCGACCTCGAGCAGCGATTCGAACTGGGCAATGCGGGCCGCCTGCGGCTGGACCTGCAGTTCACCCACATCAGCAAGTTCGCGCGCGAGGATGTCGATGGCACGGTGTACGAGTTCGCCGGCACCCACGGCAACTGCGATGTGACCAACTGCATCGGCACACCGAAGAACAAGGCGAACTTCGGCGCCACGTGGGAGATGGATCAGTTCACCATCAGCAGCGTCGTCAACTGGCGCGACAGCCTGCGCAACGTCACCGAGGCGAGCGACACCGACTGCGCGAACGGCTTCGCCAACGGCGACGACGCCCCGCGTGGCTGCAAGCTGCCCTCGTTCTACACGATCGACCTGTCGGCGCGCTGGATGCCGGCCGAGCACTGGGAGCTGTTCGGCTCGGTTGCCAACCTCACCGATCGTGTCGCACCGCTCGACCCGTTGACCTACGGCGCCATCAACTACAACCCGATGGACTTCAGCGGCGCGATCGGCCGCTACTTCACCGTCGGCGCGAAGTTCAAGTTCGACTGACCCTCCCGCAATCGGCAGGACTCGGACGCCCCGCTTGTCGGGGCGTCCGCATGTCTGCAGCCAGAAAGCACGATGCGGATCGACACGTGAATCCGCGGGGCCATCTGCGCACCGACGGTTGATCTGCATCAATGCCGGGCGTCCAGGGCGGCCCTACCTTGGGGCCACACCCACCGGCGATGCACCGCCACTCGCCGTCACCCGGAGCCGCTATGAACGTCCTGCCCTATTCCGCGTTCGAGGTACTGGCCATGGTCATGGAGGGCACGCATGTGCCGCCGCCGGCCATGCCCGCCGCGCCACCTGTCACCGACGCGCCCGCACCTGCGCCTGCCCAGCCGACTTACCTCGACGTGCGCCAGGCCGCCTGAGCGTTGTGCCGCGCTTGCCCCGGCAGCCCACCAGAGGTGGCTACAGGGGCCAGACGGACAGCAGCATCGGCATCGACACCGCGAACACGACCAGTTGGACGGGCAATCCGAGCCGCCAGTAGTCGCCGAAGCGGAAGCCACCCGGCCCGAGAATCAGCGTGTTGTTCTGGTGTCCGATCGGCGTGAGAAACGCGCACGAGGCACCGATCGCCACCGCCATCAGATACGGGTCGGCACTCACGCCGAGCGTGGCCGCCGCACCGATCGCGATCGGGCACATCACCGCTGCCGTCGCAGCATTGTTCATCAGGTCCGACAGCGTCATCGTGACCACCAGCACGAGCGCGAGCCCGATCACCGGATTGCCCTGGGCCACCGTTTCGAACATCACGCGTGCAATCCGCTCGGCGGTTCCGGTCGACTCCATCGCACCGGCTACGGGAATCAGCGCCGCCAGCAATACGATCACCGGCCAGTCGATCGCCGTGTAGACCTCGCGCGGCGGCACTGTGCCCAATGCCATTGACGCCAGCACGCCGAGCGCGAAGGCGACCGGTGCAGGCGCCAGACCGAAAGCGGCAATCGCGATGGCCCCTGCCAGGATCGCGGTGGCGGTGATCGCTTTGCGCCGATCGGGCATGCGCAGTTCGCGCGCCGCCAGCGGCACCCCGCCAAATTGCGAGGCGAATGCGGAGATCGACGCCGTCGTCCCTTGCAGCAGCAACAGGTCGCCGGCACGGAACACACGCGAACGCAGGCGCTTCATCGAGCGCTTGCCCCCGCGCGCGAGCGCCAGCAGGTTGATGCTGTACTGCGTGCTCAGCGACAGATCGGTGGCGCTGCGTCCGACCAGCGCGGACCCGGGCAGCACCGTGATCTCCTGCAGCACGATATCGCTGCGCGGGGTCCGTCGCTCCTCGGCGTCGTCATCGTCTTCGTCGGCATTGTCGCGCGCGATGTCTGTCTCTTCTTCTTTCGGGTGCGCGTGGTCCGCATCGTCATCGCGGACATCCTCTTCGAGCATCAGCCCCAAGTGCGCCAACGCGCCGGGCAGCGCGCCGACATCGGCTTCCAGTACCAGGATGTCGCCGGCACGCACAATGCGGTCGGGGCTTGGAGCGTGCACGCGGAATGCGTTCTGCACGATGCCGACCACCTGCGCCTCGTGCTCGTCGAGCATGGTCTCGATCTCGCGTACGCTGCGGCCGACGGCCTTGGCGCCTTCCGGCACCTTGGCCTCGGTCAGGTAGGCGCCGGTATCGAAGCTCTCCGCACCTGCGTTGCGGCGCGCCGGCACCAGCCGCCAGCCGCCGACTGCGATCAGCAACACCCCGGCCGCAGCGACCGAGACGCCCACAGGCGAGAAATCGAACATCGTGAAACCGCCGTCTCCGGCTTCTGCCCGGAAGCCGGAAACGATCAGATTGGGCGGCGTGCCGATCAAGGTGGTCATGCCGCCAAGAATCGAGCCGAACGCCAGCGGCATGAGAATCTGGCCAGCGGCCAGGCCCTGCTTGCGCGCAACCTGCACCGCGATCGGCATCAGTAAGGCCAGCGCGCCGACGTTGTTCATGAAGGCTGACAGCAACGCCGCCAACATGGTCAGCGCCGCGATCGACAGCGTCGGCCCGGCGCTGCGCGGCAGCGCAACGCGCATCAGAGCGTCCACGGCGCCGGAGAGCTGCAACCCGCGACTGAGCACGAGCACGCAGGCGACAGTGATCACCGCCGGATGTGCGAAGCCGGAAAAGGCCTGCTCAGGTTCGACCAAGCCGATCGACACGCAGGCCAGCAACGACGCACCCGCCACCATGTCGTGGCGCCAGCGCCCCCACAGGAACAGGGCCACCGTGCAAGTGAGGATGCAAAGGATCAGGATCTGGTCGGTCTGCATGCGCATCCATGAAAAGCAGGGCATCCGCAGCAGTGCACGCAGCGGTGAGGACACACGTCGTCCGGCGCCAGTATCACCGCCATCGTCAGGACGGGGTCATTGCTTGCCCAGTCGGTCACGCGATCCGCTCCACTCTGCATTGCCGACACAGCGGGTAATCGTCGAGGAACGGGCGAATCGCCGCGTGCATTTGCTCGAAATCGGCGCCGTACATGTAGAGCGCAGTCTCGCTCGGCCCCTGCCAATGGCTGTTGACCATGCCGCGCTCGCCCAGCAGGCGCTCGCATTCTTCGACGACGTGATGGATGTCGCACGTGTCATACACCGACTGCGGCAGATCGGCGCCATTGAGGTAGAGCGCCAGGCCCTGATGGGCGCCGAACACGATCGGCGCGTCGCGATCGGGCACATGCAGGCGCGAGCCGATCGGCGCGAGCATCGCGGTGAAGGCATCGCGGACGAAGTCGATCTGGGCCTGCGAGGCATCGGTCAGCTGGATCTCGATGTCGCAATTCTTGACCTCGCCGGTCTCCGCCAGCAGCGTGCCGCCGCCCACGACCTCCGCATCGATCTCGCGATGCCGGCACAGATCGCAGAACGCATCCTCGAGCGCCGCGCGATCGAAGGGCGCCAACCGCGCATTGAGGCTGACAGTGACCACCGCCGGCTGCGGCTTGCGCTTCAAACGTCCGAACATAGCGGGACTCGGTGAGGGGCGATCGCCGTATTTTCGATGAAGCGAAGCCAAATACCGATACCGCGACGACCGGCACGCGTGATCAAGGCCGCGTGCGCCGCCCGAGCGGCCAGGGTGCCATCGTCCGGAACACCCCATCCTGGCGTACCCAGACATGATGGAGGGCTGCGGCCAAGTGCAGCGCGATCACCGCCAGCAGCGCACGGGCGAGCCAGGCGTGCGCGGCGCGCAGCACGCTGTAGAGCGCCGGGTCGTGGGGGGCGATCGCCGGCAGCCGCACCTCGCCCCACAGCAGCACCGGATTGCCGGCGGCCGATACCATCGCCCAGCCGATCAGCGGCATGGCCAGCATCAGCACATACAGGGCGACGTGCGAAGCGTGCGCGGCAGCGCGCTGCCAACGCGGCAGATCAAGCGGCAGCGCCGGCGTGCGGCGCATCAGGCGATGCGCCAGGCGCACGACCACCAACACCAGCAACAACGCCCCGATCGGCCGGTGCAGCGCAAGCAACGCGGGGCGCAGCGTCATCGAGACGACCATCGTCACGCCGATGAACAGCATCGCCAGGATCAGCATCGCCATGCCCCAGTGCAGCAGCCGGGCGAACGCATCGTGGTGGTCGGGCCGCGGGCTCATCGCGCGGCGTCCGGCGGCGCCACGCCAGTGACGTCGGCGCCGCGCGCGATCTCGCGCTCGCGGCGGTCGAAGGACTGCGCATAGACCGCCGCGCGGGCGGCGAGGATCGGATCGTCGGACAGGGCCACGCCGGGCGGCACGATCGTGGGATCGAAATTGAGGTCACGGCACGCACCCGTCGCCTGATCCTGCGCCTGGGTCAGCACCAAGGTACCCACGCTCACCTGCTCGCGTGCCGCCGGCCAAGGCGTGCTCGGGTCGCGGGTGTCGTCTTCGGGGCCTGCGAGCGTGACGACCATGTCCCAGCGCAGCGGGCCGCGGGCCAGCCGCGCGCGCAGCTCGTCCTGCAGGTAGTCGCGCTCGGCGACCTCGCGCTGCGCGGCGTCCATCTCCACGAACGGCGCCTGCGGCCGCATCGACCAGCGCACCCACCGCGATACGCCTGCGGCATCGACGAAGCGGTAGGCATGGATGCCGTTGTACTGCGTATTGGCGAAGCTGTCCGACCACGGCGCCGCCTTGGCCCAGGCAGCGAAGCGCTGCGCCTCGGGATGACGCGCGGCGAACGCCGCCATGCGTTCGGGATCGGGCTTGCCGGTCGCCGGATCCGGCGCGGACGCGCGGGTCTGTTCGAGGAACGTCTCGATCGACGCCGCGCCGAAGAACGGAAAACTGTTCATCGCCATGCGCCATTGACTGCCGTCCGCGCCGTCGAGCACCAGCGCCATGCTGCGCACCCGCGCTTGCGCGTCCAGGCCGTACGGCGAGCCGCCCCCGATCGACAGCCGGCCGAGCACCGGGGTGCGTGCGTTGTCGAACACCGCGGCCCGGCTCAGCGCGCGCCCCGCCGGGTGCCCCTCGAAATGGCCGGCCACGCAGATGCCTTTCGCATGCGCACGTCGGAATCCGGGAAACGGCGTGGTCGAGGTCGCCTCGATGGCATCGGTCATGCGCGCGGGGGTCAACCGCCCGGGGCTCAACCCGCCGGCGGTCCAGGCGAACAGCAGGACCAGGGCGCCGACGATCGCGGCAATGGCGGCGTACGCCCACAGCGCGCGGCGGCGTGCAGGACCAGGAGACGACGGCTCGGCGGCAGGCATCATGGCGTCCGACAGGTGGCTGCGGCCGAGCATACGCCCAGACGCAGAACGCGCCGTGCAGGGCAATCCGCACAACCGCGACCGACCGGCGCACGCCATACGGGTTGACCCCGACGGGTCACGCGACCAGACTTCGCGCACCGCGACGCACCCGCGTCCTTTTTTCGCGGAACACCTTCCGATGTCCAGCGACAGTCCCAGTCGATCTTTGACGCCGCCCACGGCAACGACGGCCTGAGTCCGCCAGGACAGGCTGCCCGTGCCGCTGTTGCGGCACTGCGAGGCAGCCCATGTTCAAGCAGCACCCCACCGCCACCGGCCCGCTGGCGGCCTTCAACACCGCCGATGCCGTCGAGCATCTCAATCGACTGGACCTCGCGGAGGCCGCGCACCTGGTCGCGCAGGTTCCTCCTGCGCGCGGGGTGCGCCTGCTCGAACAGCCCGAGCTGACCCACGCCGCGCAGATCCTGCAGCGGTTGCCGCCCGCGCAGGCCAGCGCGCTGCTCGACGCCATGGCCGACGACCGCGCCGCTGACCTGCTGTTGGCCCTGGAGACCGACGAGCGCGAGCGCTTGATCGGCGCGCTGCCCGCCACGACGCAGCAGGCATTGCGCGGACTGATGCATTACCCAGCCGGCAGCGCCGGCAGCCTGATGACGACCGAGTTCGTCAGCGTCGCCGCCGACCAGCGCGCCGGCGAGGTGCTGCAGCACGTGCGCGAGGTCGAACGCGACCGCGAGACGATCTACGCGATCTACGTGCTCGACCCGAAGACCCGCGCGCTGCAGCAGGTGGTGACGTTGCGCCGGCTGATCACCGCCGATCCCGACGCGCCGATCCTCGACGCCGCGCAGACCAATCCACCGGTGTTCGTGACCCCGACCACCGACCAGGAAGAAGTCGCCCGCCTGATCCGCCGCCACGACCTGCTGGCGATCCCGGTGCTCGACCCGCAGCGGCAGGTCGTGGGGATCGTCACCGTCGACGACGTGCTCGATGCGCTGATCGCCGAGTCCAACGAGGACGTCCACCGCTTCGGCGGTGTCGAGGCGCTGGACCGGCCGTACATGCAGATCGGCTTTCTGGCCATGATCCGCAAACGCGCCGGCTGGCTGAGCGTGCTGTTCCTCGGCGAAATGCTCACCGCCAGCGCGATGCAGCACTACGAGGACGCACTGTCCAAGGCGCTGGTGCTGACGCTGTTCATCCCGCTGATCATGAGCTCGGGCGGCAACTCCGGCGGCCAGGCCACCTCGCTGCTGATCCGCAGTCTCGCCCTGCAGGAGATCCGCCTGCGCGACTGGTGGCGCGTCGTCCTGCGCGAATTGCCGACCGGCATGACCCTCGGCGCGATTCTCGGCCTGCTCGGCATCGCGCGCATCGCCACCTGGCAGCTGGCCGGCTTCTACGACTACGGCCCGCACTGGATGCTCATCGCCCTGACCATCGGCGCGGCACTGCTGGGCATCGTCACGTTCGGGTCGTTGGCCGGCTCGATGCTGCCGTTCATCCTGCAACGGCTCGGCTTCGATCCGGCCAGCGCCTCGGCGCCGTTCGTCGCCACGCTGGTCGACGTCAGCGGCCTGGTCATCTACTTCAGCATCGCCGCCGCGATCCTCGGCGGCACGCTGCTGTAGCGCCGCAGCAGGACGGCATATGCGGCCGCGCCCCAGGCGTCGGGTTGAGCCCCGTCCCGGCCGTTCCACTCGGGTCTGCCCGAGTAGTTCGCCGCCTGCGCGGCGACGACTGTCGTGCCTCACTCCCTGCGAATGGATGAACACGGCACACCCACCGATCCCGCGCTCGGTCCCAGCGTCGGCGACAAGCTCGGTGGGCGGCTCGATGCCGGTATCGACGCACTCGGCGCCGGTCTCGCGACCGGCCTGGGCGCGGTCGGCGAGGTGCTGCGCAACGGCCCCGGCGCGACCCCGGAGAGCTGGGTCGTGGGCAGTCTGCTCAACGGCGCAGGCGCCGTCGCTGGCGACCTGGGCCAGACCGTCAGCGACACCGCCGGTGATGTGGCGCAGACCGTGGCCGATGGCGCGCGCGACTTCGGTCGCGGCGTGACCGAGGGCGCCGGCAAGGTGGTCGACTTCCTCAATCCGTTCAAGTGAGCCGCGACGCGGTGCGTGCGCGACCTCCGCACAGCGCTGCGCGGCGCGGTCTGTGGGTGGAGATCACACGCGGCTTGACGCCTCTTGCGGCATGCTGCGCACCATGAACCGTCGCCCGCTTCCGCACCTGCTGCTCGCTGCCCTGCTGCTGGCGACCTCCGGTTGCACCCAAGGACACTCGCCGATGACCCCGGACGCGCCCACGTTCGCCAATCCCGACCAGGCCCAGTTGCTTGCGGCTGTCCGCAGCGGCGATACCGCGCTCGCGCGCCAGCTGCTCACGGCAGGCGCCAACCCCAACGCCACCGACGAGGACGGCACCCCCGCGCTCAACTGGCTGATCCGCCAGGGCGACCGTGAGGCCGTGCGCTTGCTGCTCACGCTCGGCGCCGACCCCACCCGTGGCGATGCCAAGGGCCGCACCGCACTGCACGAAGCCGCGCTGTCCAAGGACGACGACTGGATCGGACTGCTGCTCGAACACGGCGTCGCCGTGGACGTGCCCAACCCGCGCAACGGCCAGACGGCACTATTCGAGGCGCTGCGCGCCCGCGAACCCGACAATATCGAACGCTTGCTCGCTGCCGGCGCCAGACTCGATGTCCGCGACCGCGCGGGCCTCACCCCGCTCCATCAGGCCGCGTTGGTCAACGACATCCCGTCGGTAAAGCGGTTCATGGAGGCCGGTGCCGACCCGCAGGCCACCGACGACACCGGCGCCACGGTCGGTACCTATCTCTACGACGGCGATCCCTCGGTGCTGGACGCGCCGGTGCGCCGCGACTATCTGTGGATCCGGGCGCACCTCGAGTCCGCGCCGACGCGCTGAGGAGCCGGACGCCCATCGCGGCGTCGTGATCGATCAGGAAGCCGACGCCTGCCCGGACATCACGTCCTCGATCCAATCGGCGTAGTGACCCAGGCGCACGTTGCAGGTCGTCTGGCCGTAGCGCCCGGGCCGCGCCGTCCTCACGTCGCCTGCCACGACCTTCCAGGCCCCCAGTCCGGCCAGCCGCCATTGCCCGTCGGTTTCGATGAGCAATGGACCGCCACTGTCGCCATTGCCGAGCGCCCCTTCCAGTGGGATCGCCGCTGGCGGTGCGTCGAAGACGTAGCACAGCCAACGCTCGTGCGCGCTGCTGACCCGGTTGTATGCGCGACGAAGCACGGTGCGATTCGGGCCGCCCGGGTCGTGCCCCGTCGCCCCTGTCCCGGTCGCACCTTTACCAAGAAGCTTGACCACGTGCCCGGCCTCGTCGGTGCCGCGATAGAGCCCGACCGGCACGATGTCCTCGACCGGCTGTTTCAACCGGATCAGCGCGATGTCGTCCGACCCGGCCAGGAACACCACGATCAGCATCGCCTCGCCACTGGCCATCGCCTGGTCGATCAACGATTGCGGCAGCGTCCTGTAGCCGGGATGGACCACGACGTCGGCGACCTCACGCGATCGCCCGTCCAAAACGACCGATTCGAGCCTGCCATGCATGGGCAGCGTGTGTGCGGCGGTCACGATCCAGCTCGGCGCGATCAGCACGCCATGCCCTTCGCCCGGCATGTCGACCAGCGCGGGAAGCTCGGAGGCCGGCACCCGATACTGGCCATCGTCGACATCGTCACGCACGACGACCGCGCCGGCGGTCGAGCACGCCGCGAGCAGGATCACAGCGCCAAGGGCCCGGATCACGCGGTGTCACCCACGAGGCTTTGCGCCGCGCCATTGCTGCGGCCGATCTCGTCGATCGCGTCGAGATCGATGCCCTCGATGCACGCCAGGTTGAAGCCGTACTCGGTCGGCACGCTGCGGCGCTGATGATGGGTGTAGATACCGCATACGCTGCAGAACCAGTGCTTGGCGATCTTCGTGTTCCACTGGTACAGCGTCAGCACATCCGCGCCACGGATCACGCGTAGCCGGTCCAGCGTCGCGCCGGCCATGATCGCGCCCTTGCGGCTGCACAGCGAGCAGTTGCAGCGGCGGATGTTCTCGAAGCCGTCGGTCAGGTCGACCTCGAACGCGACGGCCTTGCAGTGGCAGGTGCCCACGACCGTGCGTTTGCCGCCAGGCAAGCCGGTCATGGCTGCGGCCCCGCGAGGGAGCCGACTGCGGCGTGGCGACCCAGCCCAGGCAAGACGGCGGACACGACGGCAGCACCGACATCGCGCCGGATCGAGGCAGACAGGGCCGAAAGCGCCATCGCACATCCCTCATAGGAAGAGAGGCGCATTGTGCGCCTCATCGCAGGTACCGGCATTTGCCGGTGCCACCTTCCAACGGACCCGCATCGCCGCTTCCGGCAGGCCTTCCTGGCCCGCTACGATGCCGATGCCCACACCGGGCGCCTTTCGCCATTGCCCGCCCTCGTCATGACGTTCGTCCGCCAGCTCGGCCTCTACCTGTTGTGCGGGACACTGGTGGCCGGGCTGCTGCTCGCGTGGATCGGGCTGGTCTACGCGATCAACGTGTACACCACGGTCGAGGTCTCGGCCGACGCCATCCTCAACATGATGCTGACCGGCCTGCTGAGTGTCGTCGGCCTGCCGATCGTGCACCGCGCGCTGTACCGGCGGTTCTGGGACGTCAGCCGCAAGACGGCAGCAGGCGAGTTGCGGCCCGGTGCGGCGGTGCCGGTGATCGGCGTCGCCAGCCCGCCTGTGCCGCGCGTCCGCACGACCTGGCAACAGCGGGCGCTGTACACCGCGCTCTACGTCGTCGGCATCGCCTCGTTGTTGGCCGCGTATGCGCCCTTGAGGCACCACGAAGCCCTGAACGCCTTCCTCGCTCGCTTCAGCGCCGGGCGCAGTTCGTTCTCCAGCCTCGCCACGCTGATGGTGGTGTACGTGCCGATGGCGATCAGCCTGGGGCTGGCGATGCTGTTGCTGAGCGGCGACCGCAAGCGCCTGGAGGCGGGCACACTGCCGCCGGACGAAACGCTACGCCTGCAACTGCGCCAGGACTGGGTGTTCTCGTTCATGGCCGCCTACGTGCTCATCGGCTTTCTGGCGTTCTTGGCCGGCCACATGCTCCTCGCCTACCTCTGAGCGACCCGCACGCGGTCGCCGGCCGGCGCGGCAAGCCATCGGCGGGCCCGCTGCACGTCGCCGGCACGCCGATGGCCGGATCGGCCCGTCGGCCTGCGCCTTCGAGCATCCTCCCCGGAAGGAAGTCACCGCGCCGCGTCGTGCAATGCGGCGGCGGTGGCCTCAGGCCTGGGACCAGACCGCGAGCTCGTAGCCATCGGGATCGGCGAAATGGAAGCGTCGCCCACCCGGGAAGTCGAACGCCGGGCGGACGAGGCGACCGCCCGCCCGCAGCACCGCGGCCTCGCTGGCGACGAGATCATCCGAGCCCAGCACCACAAGCGCCCCGCCGGGCGTCGGCGTGCCGTGGAAGAAACCGCCGGTCAGGCGGCCATCGCGGAACTCGCAGTAGTCGGGGCCGTAATCCTGGAACGTCCAGCCGAAGGCCTCGCCATAGAAGCGCCGCGACGCCTCGATGGAGGCCACGGCGTACTCGAGATAGTCGATGCGGTGATGCGCGTCGGAGCGGGTCATGACGAATCCTGGCAGTCGGGGAGCGGGCATTGTCGGGTGTCGCGACCCCGGCGGCTTGCAAGAATCGGACAGCCGGCCGTGCGATGGCTGCGCAGGCTCAATGGCCGTGATCGCGCAGCAACGACGTCGGGGTCAGCCCGGTCAAGCGCCGCACGTCGTGCGCCAGATGGGTCGCATCGGCGTAGCCGGCATCGAGCGCGGCCCGCGTCAGCGTGACCGCACCCGACGCCAGGCGCAGCCACCGCTGCAGGCGCAGCACGCGATCCAGCACCTTGGGCCCATAACCGAAGGCCTGCAGGCAGTGGCGGTGCAGGCTCCGCTCACTGAGACCCAGCTGCCGCGCCAGCTCGGGGAGGCGCGGCGCCGCCAACCCGCTCAGCTGCGCGAACACCCAGGCCATGCGCGGGTCGGGCTGCACCGAGCGCGCACCCACTGCCGCGAGCAAGGTCCGGGCCGGATCGTCGCCGTCGGCCAGGCGACGCTCCAGCGCGCCTGCGCGCGGGCCGATCACGGCCTCGGCGGCGATGCGCTGATCGGCGAGCGCCTGCATCGGCATGCCGAGCAGGCGGTGTGCCACACCCGGCGCCAGGCGCAGGCCGGTGAGCGTGGCCCCCGGCGCGAGTTGGGCGGGCATGGCTTGCTGGTCGGGACCGGCGATGAACAGCCGGGCGCCATCCCAGATCAGGTCGACGCATCCGTCCGGCAGGATCAGCGGCGCCACCGGCGAACCGCCGGACTGGAAGCACCAGACGCGCCTGACGCGGTCGCGCAAGGCCGCCGGCGGCAGCCCTTCTGCATAGGCCGACACGGGCGGCTCGGGGTCACGGGACATGCCGCGATGATGGCATTGGGGGCGCGACGCCGGCCATCTCAGTGGGCTGTCGAGCAAGATGGCATCCCACGATGCCGTGCCTTGCGTGGCCGCCCTAACGCACCGTCGACGACCACTGCACCATCGCCATGCCGGCGAGGATCGTCAGCACGCCGCCGATGCGGCCCAGGTTCGCCTCCTTGACCGGCAAGCCCATCAGCCCGAAGTGGTCGATCAGCAGGGACGTGAGCATCTGGCCGGCGACGACGCAGACGATGAAGCTGGTCGCGCCCAGGCGCGGGGTCAGCATCAGCGCCGAGGTGATGTAGATCACGCCGGCGACGCCGCCGAACCAGGCCCAGATCGGCAACGCGCCCACCTGGCCGAGTGCGGGTGATGGCGCCCGCATCGCCACGATGACCGGCAGCACCACCAGCAGGCTGACCAGCAGCGAGGTGACGGTCGCCCACAGCGGATGGCCAAGTGCGCGCCCCAGTGCGGCATTGCTGCCGGCCTGGAACGGCACCAGCGCGCCGGCGATGACGGCGGCCAGCGCCAAGCCTGCGCCGGCATAGGAAAGCGGAGAAGACATGCGTTCGCTCCAAGTCGTCGGGGTCTGCGCCTCACTCTACGGATCATATCTACGAATGGAAATTCGAACTTCGATGATCCATTATTCTTCGCATGAATAATTTGAGGCGGATGGATCTCAACCTGCTGGTCACCCTGCATGCCTTGCTGTCGGAGCGGCATATCTCCCGCGCGGCGTTGCGTCTGCACAGGAGCCAGCCGGCAGTGAGCCACGCACTGGCCCACCTGCGCCGGCTGTTCGACGATCCGCTGCTGGTCCGACGCGCGGGCAAGCTCGACCTCACCGAGCGGGCGAGTGCCTTGGTGCAGCCGCTGACCGAAGCGCTCGAACAACTCGGCGCGCTGCTCGACCCGCCGGCGTTCGACCCGGCGTCCGCACGGCGGACAGTCCGCCTGGCCATGTCGGACTACGGCGCGCGCGTGCTCCTGCCGGGGCTGGCACGCACGCTGCGCAGCCAGGCGCCGGGAATCGACCTCGTCGTCAGCCAGGCCAGCCGCGAATCGATGCTGGCCGATATCATCGACGGCGAGATCGAGATGGCGTTGGGCGTCTTTCCCGGGCGACACCCGGAACCGGTGCGCAGGCACACGCTCTTCGTCGAGGACTTCGCCAGTCTGGCCGATACGTCGACAGTGCCGCCAAGCGGCACGCTCGATCGCCAGGCCTGGCTGGCGCGCCCGCACGTGCTGGTCGCCCTGCGCGCGGAGAGCGACAACGAGATCGACCGTGCGCTCGCACGCGACGGCCTGCACAGGCGGGTCGCCATGACCCTGCCGCACTGGGGCGTCGCCAACGACCTGATCGCCGGCACCGATCTGATCCTGACCGTCGCCCGGCGCAATCTCGACTCCGTCGCCGCGGACCCGCGCCTGCGCATCTTCGCGCCGCCGCTGGCGATCCCCCCGTTCGACTTCGACCTGATCTGGCATCAACGTCGGGAGCGCGACCCGTCGCACACCTGGTTGCGCGACACGGTCATGCGCGTGGCGAAGGTGGGACACCCTGCCGCGACGGATTGAGGCTGCCGCCCGCGCCCACGAACGCAGGCGCCGCCGAAAAATGCACTCTGACCCCGGTTTAGAGCTGGGCCTCGACCGCGGCCTTGTCGATGATCGACCAGACCTCGTGGATCTTCTGGTCCCGAAACGCACACAGGGCGTGTTCGCAGAACATGATACGGCGGCCATTCACAGGCAGACCCAGGAACTCGCCACGCGAAGTGACATCGAAGCGATGCCTGCATGCCACCTGCCGCGGATCGGCGATCAGCCTCTCGATCTCGAAGTGCAGATCCGGAATCTGCGCGAGATCATTTTCGAGCATCGCGCGATCGCCATCGAGGCCGAGCGGCGCGTCGTCATGACGGCCATCGTCATGGGCAAACTGTCCAAGGCGAACCCAGTCCCGCGCATTGAGGCAGGTGATGTAGTCGCGGTAGATCGCTTCACTCTCAAGCTTTCGCATGCGTGGTGTCACCCTCCGTTATGCAGACAGATGTGCCCAACTGAGGCCTGACCAAGAGCGCCTGGCTCGACGACCGCCGGGCGCGCACTCGCGACGCAGCACGATGTCGAGCCCGGCCCCGGAAACGCATTGGCATTGCCGTGTCCGATGTGTGCCCCATGTCCTCGGTTCAAGTGCGATTGATCGACACGCCGCCATCGACCAGCATCGCGCTGCCCGTCAGGAACGTCGCCTCTTCCGAAGCCAGGAACAGCGCAGAGCGTGCAAGCTCCTCGGGCTGCGCCAACCGTTTGAGTGCATGCAGTTGCGCGACCTGCGCCAATGCCTCCGGTGTGCCGTTCATCTCTTCCGCCATCGGCGTGTGCGTGCCGCCGGGCAGCAACGCATTGACCCGGATCGCCTGCGGACCGAACTCGGCGGCCAGCGCCCGAGTCAGACCGATCAGGCCGGCTTTGCTGGCGGCATACGCGGCGGTACAGGGGAAGCCAACGGTGTGGCCGACGAAGGTGGAAGTGAAGATCAGCGACCCACCCCCGCGTGCCAGCATCGCCGGAATCTGGTGCTTGGCGCCGAAGAACGCGCCGCTGAGATTGATGTCAAGCGCCTCGCGCCAGGCCTGTGCCTCAAGCGTTGTGGTCGGGACCAGCGCTCCGAGCGTGCCGGCGTTGTTGAACGCGATGTCCAGTCCGCCGAAGCGTGAGGTCGCCAGTGCGACCAGCGCCTGTGCGTAGGCTTCCTCACGCACGTCGCCGGCCAGCCACGCAGCCTGACCGCCGGCGTCGATGATCTGCGTCGCAATGGCCCCTAGCCGCGCTTCGCGGCGTGCGCCCAGCACCACACAGGCGCCCTCGCGCGCGAATAGATGCGCCGCGGACTGGCCGATGCCGGAACTGGCGCCCGTGATGAGCGCGACCTTGCCGTGCAAACGTTGCATACGTCTCTCCACTGTCTCGAAGGAGCGCGGAGCATGGGCGCCGAATGGAAGCTGCGCTCGCCATGTTCGGACACGACATTGGCCGACCGCGCACGCGCTTGGCGATGCGGCACACGAAATTGCACTCTGACCCCGGTTTCAGAGTTCGATCGAGACTTGCGTTGGCATCGATTTCGGTGGCGAGTGGTCCCCATACAACATCGAACACCGCGCACGCGCCGAGCGATGCGGTGGCTCCTACATCCCGGCCGGAACCATACCTACGAGCGCAGCACACGAAGTTGCGCGCTGATCCTTTGTTGGAATTGAGTGGACCGTGCAATCAGGCACCCAACGCCTATCGCGCAAGCGCATTGCGCAGTGCCTCCGTCACCAACTGCCGCAGAAGCGGGCTTGAAACCTGTCGCATTTCGCCCGCGATAGTCGCCTGGGTGGAGCGAAACTTGGCGGCGTGGGGCGAACGCGTCCCCTGCGTCGCGAGGGAACGAAGTTCGTCTGCGGTGAAGTGCTTGGCGTAGATCGTCGCCAGATTCCGATCCCACCGCGCTTGATAGGCAGGGGCCAGCTTCGACATCTCGCCGGCCACCAATCGTTTGGCCTGCGCGGTGCCATGCCGCTGCGCCAGTGTGGCAAACGCCGTCGTCGCCCCCGCCGCTTGGTTCGCGATGGACTCAAGTCCCGCGCCCATCTTGAAGCGCTGAACAAGCGCAACCGCGGGATCGCCCCCGGCCGCTGGGATCGTGGACTGCGCCTCGGGCGCGGCCGGGCTACACCCCACTGCCGACAACGCCATCGACAAACAGACCGCCGCACCAAAACCGAGGTGCTTCCAGGACATGACCGCACTCTCCATGCGCCGTTGCAGTGTGATCTGGGGTCGCCGCGAAGCGACAACGCTTGAACACGTGTCAGGCGACGATCGAACGCTCTGACATCGGAGGTCTGCGCGGCCTCTGCCGCCCGCAATCCTTCTTGCAGGACCCGGCGCCCCAGCAGCGCTCGACCATGCGGCGTCAATCGGCATGTTGATGGAGATGCATCCGGGTTCCTGGGACTGGGTTGGCGTCCTCATCCCCATCGTCCACTGATGCCCCGGATGAACAATCGACTGATCACACCTCACGCCTGAGATGAGCCGCTCCGCGGAACGGCATCGGCCAGGAGGACTTGCTAGGTCGCACCCGGCCTACACATGCTGAAGGATGTTGATGAGCCTGCCCGTTGGGTCGCGTACGTAGAACCGCTTCACGCCCCACGGCTCGATGGCTGGCCCGTACTCGACTGAGATTCCCGCTTCTTCGACTCGGCGCAGCGCCTCTGCCAAGTCATCGACCTCCACGGAAAGATGGGGCACCTCGGTTCCGGAACCGCCCTCAGATGCGATGCTGACTTGGACCGTCATTTTCGCATCGCTGGTGTACGTTCGGATCCAGCCATGGTCCATGGCCAGCTCCAGACCCAATACGTCGCTGTAAAAGGCCGCAGCCTGTGAGGGGTTGGCGGCCTGGATGTCCGCGACGATGCGTTTTACTTTCATCCGCTTGCCTCCGCAGTTGACTGTTTACCCAAACCACGATTCAACCCCATAAATAGGGTGCACGGGAGTATGGCTGCGCCCGCTGCAGACCGCCAACTGCCTCATCCCGCGCTGCGCAGCGTTACCCGAACGCGTCCATGAGCAGATAGGTCCCCGGCGCGCGCTGGTGCTTGTCGATCAACGGCACCAGCCGCCGGAAATGCTCGGTGTTGCAGTGCGCGTCCAGGGCGGCGCGGTCCGGCCATTGCTCGATGAAAACGAAGTGCCCCGGGTCCTTTTGATCCACGTATAGATCGTACGAGATGCACAGCGGCTCTTGCCTGGTTTTCTCCACAAGCTCTCGATAGAGCGGGGCCACGGCATCGAGGTGTTCGATCTCGATGAAGTCTTGCGCGATCACTTTCAGCACGCGGCTCCTCCTGATACTGGCTTGTGCTTGCTCGCGCCACTGCGCGAGAGAGCACATGAGCAAACGACAACGGGGCGGCCCGAAGGCCGCCCCGCTCGGTGCTGCATGTCATGCGCCGCAGCGCGCGAGATGGCTCACTTCAGCCCACGATGCTCCAGCAGCGGCTCGACGCTGGGGTCCTTGCCGCGGAACTCGCGATAAGCGGTGCCGAGGTCGCGCGAGTGGCCGATCGACAGGATCTTGTCGCGGAAGGTCTGGCCGTTCTCACGGGTCAGGCCGCCGTTCTCGCCGAACCACTGGAAGGCGTCGTGGTCGAGGACTTCGGCGCCGAAGTAGGCGTAGTAACCCGCCGCGTAGCCGCCGCCCCAGATGTGGCTGAAGTAGCTGGTGCGGTAGCGCGGCGGCACGGCGGCCAGATCGACCTTGTACTTTTCGAGCGCCTGCTTTTCGAACGCGTCGACGTCCTGCTTGGCCTCGCCGGCCGGGAGCGTGTGCCAGGCGAGGTCGAGCAGCGCGGCCGAGAGGTACTCGGTGGTCGCATAGCCCTGGTTGAACGTACGCGCCTTGACGATCCGGTCGACCAAGTCCTGCGGCATCGCCTCGCCGGTCTCGTGGTGCTTGGCGTAGTTGGCGAACACCTTCGGGTCGAGCGCCCAGTGCTCGTTGAACTGCGAGGGGAACTCGACGAAGTCGCGCGGGGTGTTGGTGCCGGCGACCGACGGGTACTTGGTGTTGGAGAAGAAGCCGTGCAGCGCGTGGCCGAATTCGTGGAACAGCGTGGTCACGTCGTCGAAGCTCAGCAGCGCGGGCTGGCCGGCGGCGGGCTTGGTGAAGTTCTCGACGTTGTAGACCACCGGGATGGCGCCGGTCAGGCCGTTCTGCTCGACGAAGTTGCCCATCCACGCGCCGCCCTGCTTGCTGTCGCGCTTGAACGGGTCGAGGTAGAACAGCGCGAGCTGCTTGCCGTCGGCGTCCATGATGTCGAACACGCGCACGTCGGGGTGGTAGACCGGGATGTCCTTGCGCTCCTTGGCGGTGATGCCGTAGAGCTGGTTGGCAGCGAAGAACACACCGTCGTTGAGCACGCGGTCGAGCTCGAAGTAGGGCTTGATCTGCGCTTCGTCGAGGTCGAACTCAGCCTTGCGGACCTGCTCGGCATAGAAGTCCCAGTCGGCCGCGCCGGCGGTGAAGCCACCGTTCTGTGCGTCGACCACGCCCTGGATCTTCGCCAGCTCGGCGCGCGCACGTGCGGTGGCGGCCGGCACGGTGTCGGTCAGCAGCTTGAGCGCCGCTTCCGGGGTCTTCGCCATCTGATCGGCAATGCTGTAGGCCGCGTAGTTCGGGTAGCCGAGCAGCTGGGCCTGGCGCGCACGCAGTTCGGCCAGACGCTGGATGGTGGCGCGGGTGTCGTTGGCGTCGCCCTTCTCGGCGCGGCCGGTGGAGGCGGCGAGCACGCGCTCGCGCAAGCTCCGGTTCTTCAGCGAGGCCAGCACCGGTTGCTGGGTGGTGTTCTGCAGGCTCAGCAGCCACTGGCCCTCCTTGCCGGCGGCCTTGGCGGCGTCGGCCGCCGCGGCGATCGCGCCGGCGTCGAGGCCGTCGAGTTCGGCCACGTCGGTGACGAACACGCCACCGGCGTTGCTGGCGGCCAGCAGCTTGTTGCCGAACGCGGTCGACAGGGTGGACGACTCGGCGTTGAGCTTGCGCAGCTCGGCCTTGTCGGCGTCATTGAGCAACGCGCCGGCGCGCACGAAGTTGTCGTGCGTGTGCGCGAGCACGGTCGCCTGTTCGGGCGTGAGGCCCAGCGTGTCGCGCTGGTCGTACAGGGTCTTGACCCGGGCGAACAGCGCAGGGTCGAGGTAGATCGCATCGCTGTGCTCGGCGAGCTTGGGCGCCAGCGCCTCTTCGGCCGCCTGCAGGGTGTCGTTGGTGTTGGCGCCGGTAAGCATGAAGAACACGTTGGCGGCGCGGGTCAGCAGTTCGCCGCTGCGCTCCATCGCTTCGATGGTGTTCTCGAAGGTGGGCGCCTCGGTGTTGTCGGCGATCTTTCGGATCTCGGCCAGGTGCTGCTTCATGCCCTCTTCGATTGCCGGCTGGTAATCGGCGTCCTTGAGCTTGTCGAAGGGCGGGGCCTGGAACGGCAGCGTGCTGGCGACGAACAGCGGGTTGTCGGCCGGCGCGGCCGCGGCGGAGGCATCGGTAGCGGGCATCGTGGACTCGGCAGCAGGGCGGTCGCCGCAGGCGGTAAGCGCCAGCGCGATCGCGGAAGACAGGAGCAGCTTATGCAACATGGAGGGAACTCCGTTAGGGGACAGCGCGGTAACGGCGTCGGTCGCGGCACGCGGCCCGCCAACTGCGCAGGGTGCGCTCAATGGTAGAGCTTGGAAATGTGCCGTTGGTTTGCCGATTCAGGCGGGCGGTCGCCGGGTGGGGCACCCTGCACGCGTCCTTGTCGCTCGGAGTGCCCACGATGTCGTGCATTTTCGCGTTCGCGGCGGCGCTGGCTATGTGGGCCGCTGCCGAACCGGGCGGGCCGGCGACGCCGGTGGCGCCGGATCCGGCGATGGTTGCGGAGACTGCGCCGATCGGGACGGCGGTCATGCTCGCCGACGGCACGCTGGTGTTGCAACTGCGCGCGGCGCTCGACGGCGGCGCGGCGCACGGCGAGGCCGAAATCCGCTACCGGTCGGGCACGCCCGAACACGCGGCGGTACTGGCGCATATCGGTGGTCTGGCGCCGGGAGAGCGCAAGGCGGTGCCGCCCTGGCCGGAAGGGGAGTGACCGGCGATCTGGCGAGCCAGGCCAAGCATGGCGGGGCCTGGGGCCGGCCCGGCTCTGGGTCGTCTGCGATTGCAGGCCATGGCGGAGCATGTCCACGTGCCCCAACCAAAGCGCACGCGACCTGCATGCGCAGGCGTGCCGATTCATTCGAACGACGCTTCGATCTGACCGGCATGTTGCCGCGCTTGGCCCGTGCCTTGGCCGCCAGAGGGACGCCCCCCGCGCAGCGACCACGGACGCCAGCTCAGATACGACGCGAACAGTCTGTCGGGGGAGGGGGTCCGCAAGGCGGACGAAGGCCGCCACCGGATGGCCGCCACGCGACGGCGTTCGCCCTGGCCCCGCTCCCGTGGGGAGCGGGCGCATGGCCGCACATGCGCGTGCGGCGGTCGATCTGCCACGGTACGCCGTCGGTCCGACGCACCTGGCTTGGGGTCACCGCGTCCGGCACGCGCCCGTCGAGCGGGTCGCGTGCCGAGTTGCGGTCAGAAGTGCCAGCGCCAGTTGAGCTGGGCGCCGAAGTCGCGGGCGCCGTCGCCCCTGCGGCCTTGCGCGGCGATCGACAGGCGACTGCGCTCAGACGTGCTCAAGGCGATGCCGAGGTCGGCGACCGCGGCGTTGGCCGCCATCGGCGCGCCCTGCACCATGAAGGCATCGCCGCCAGCAACGAACCGATGACGGCTGTCGCGCGTCAGGTCGCCGCTCGCGTGCTCCCAGGCCAGGCCACCGAACAGGGTGGCTTGGTCGCGCTGCCCGCCGCTGATGTCCCACGTCGCGCGGACGCCGGCGGTAGCGACGGTGTAGCGATCCTTGCTGGCATCGACGTGCAGCGCCGCGCTGCCGCCACGTTCGGACGCGGCATCGGTCTCCAGCCGCGTGTGCGCGACCGCCAACGTCGGCGTCAGCGTGAGCCGGTCGAACGGGAACTCCCATCCGGCCTGCAGGAAGGCGGTGGTCGCCTTGGCGTCGTAGCGCGATCCCACCTCCTGCGCCAGCGTGTTGCCAGCGACGACGCGACGCGATGTCTCCACGCGATAGTCGGCGCGGGTCGCGCCGCCGTGCAGCCACAACGCATCCCAGCGCGCGCCGGCATAGAGGCCGTACTGGGTGGCGTCGGTGTCCGCCTGCGATCCGCGCGCACGGACGCGGGTGGTGATGTCCTCGTTGCCCAGTGCCAGCCCGACCACCCAGTGCTCGCCCAGGCGCCGATCGGCACCGGCCATCAGGCCCTGGCGGCTGGTCCGAGTGCCGGCCGCGTTGCCGTCGGTGTCCATCCGCCCCTGCATGCCGCTGCCGGCGACCCAGGCCACGGTGGCATCGGTCCGCGTGGCGGCGGCCTGGCCATGGAAGCGCTGGCCGATGCCATCACGCAGGAAGCGGTCTTCGAGCAGCGTGCCGCGAACATCGGCATGCAGTTCGCCGGCCAGGTGGTCGAATGCAGTGCGCGCGGTGTTCGCATCGAACAGCAGCAGGGTGTTGTACAACGCCAGCGCGTCACCGGACTGCGGAAGCGTGTTGAGCGCCAGCGCGGTGCGGTACTGGTTGCCTGTCTGCGCGACGGTCTGGAAGACCGCCGGCGGCTTCGGCGTTGTCGGCGGCTCTGGGGTCGTGGGCGGCTCCGGCGTTGTGGGCGGCTCGGGCGTTGTGGGCGGTCCCACATCCTTCAGCGCGATGCCCAGCACGACCCGGTCGGGTTCGTAGGTCAAATGGGTGTCCAGGAACGCGGACTGGCTGGCCACGCTGGCGAAGGTGCCGGCGACGCCGCCCTGGGCCTGCACGATGGCGTAGGTCTGGCCGGTCGTGTAGCTGGTCTGCGGGTCCAGTGCGGTGACCTGCACGCGACCGCCGCCGAGGGTGGCCTTGCCGGTGGTGGTCAGCGTGTCGCTGCCGCCGTTGCCGGCGATGTCCACTGCGAAGATCGAATCGGCTGCGAACCGCACATCGCCGCTGGACGTCAGGCCGCCCAGCGCGCCGGCGCCACCGATCGACAGGGTGCCGCCGCCGAGGACCTCGAGGGCCCCGATCGTGCCGGTGCCGGTGTAGGTTTCGCCGTTGCCGACGGTCACGTCATCGTTGCCGCCGCCGCCCAGCAGACCGATCTTCAGGTCGACCGAGGTGCCGGTGTAGGACAGGGCCACGTCGAGGAACGCGGACGCGCTGACGGCGTCGGCGAACGTGCCCTTCACGCCCTTGGCCGCCGTCAGGATGGTGTAGCTCTGCCCATTCTGGTAGCTGGTCGCCGGGTCGAGCGCGGTGACCACGACGCCCGCAGGGCCGCCGTCGAAGCCGTCGTGGGCGCCGATGCTGGCCTCGCCGCTGACCACCAGCAGGTCGCTGCTGCCGTTGCCCAGGATGTCCACGTCGTAGAACACCTTCTCGTCGCCGGCCGAGCCAGCGCCCAGCCGCAGGTCGCCGTCGATGGTCAGCGTGCCCACGGTGCCGTCGCCGGGGGCGATCCGCCCGCCCCGGCTCAGGCTCACGTCGCCGATCGTGCCGGTCCCGGCCAGCACGCCACCGGAGGTGACGCTCGCGGTGGCGGTGCGCTTCATCACGGGCGCCGAGACACCGGTGTTGAACTCCTGCAGGAAGCCGGCGGTGCCGTTGAGGACCAGCGTGCCGCCGGTGACCCGGTACTGCTGGTCGGCCAGGCGCCCGCTGAAGGCCGGCTCAGCCGGCTTGGCGTAGAGGTCGGCATCGAGGATCAGCTTGCCGCCGGTCACGACCACGTCACCACCGAACCGGCTCAGGTCGCCGGTCAGGCGCGTGGTGCCGGCCGCCTGGGTGATCGCGCCGGCGGTATGTGCATGGCCATTCGCGCCGCTGTTGGGCGCGCTCACGACGGCATTGGACAGTGCCAGCTCGTCGGTGTGGTTGAACAGCAGGCCGCCAGCACCCGACTGCATGGTGATCACGTCGTCGGTGTCGATCCCGCCGGCCGCCATGGCGGCCTCCAGCGCCGGACCGGCGGGTTGCGTGGCCCACGAGGCCATGCCGCCGCCGAACACCAGATAGCCGAGCGACTTGAGCGTGATGCCGCCGGTGCCGCCGCCGACCTGGCCACCGCGCGAGACGGTCAGCACGCCGTAGGCGTCGAACACCGAGTTGCCGATGGCGATGCCGTCGGTGGCCTGCAGGCGCGAGCCGGCGCCGTCCACGCGCACCTGTTCGTGCTTGAGGGCCGGGACGAACGAGACGCCGTCGCCACCACCGGAGATCAGCATGGTGCCGGTCTCCAGCACCGCCCCGTCGACGATCTGCAGGTTGGTGGTGACGTCCAGTTCGCCGGTGTTGGTCCACTTGGTCCCGGCGCCGGTCAGCGTCGCGGTCTCTTCCTGCTTGGCGAAGCTGTCGCGGACCTTGGCGGTCGTCGACGCGATGCTGGCCCCGTCCTCGACCCGCAGGTGGTTGGACACGACCAACTCGCCCGCTTGGAGCGTCGAGCCCGCGCCGCGGACGATCACCCGGCCGGTCTGGTCGAAGTCGCCGATGCCGAGCGAATCCTGGGCCTCGGCGCGCAGCGAATCGGCAACCACCCGCGCCCCGTCTTCGACGGTCAGCGTGCCGTCGGCATTCTGCGCGACGACCACGCTGCCGGCCTCGAGTGCGGTACCGGCGCCGCTCAGCAGCAGCGTGCCGCTGCTGTCGCGGCGCGACCCGATCACGACCGAATTGGCGGCGATGCGCGCGCCCGCACGGGCGCTGACAGTGCCGTTGCCTTCGTAGCCAATGGTGATGTTGCCGTTTGCGCCATTGGTGGCCAGGCGCGTGTCCGGGCCTTCCAGCTCGACGCGACCAGCGACGCCCTGGCGCAGGCCGATGGCGATGTTGTTGGCCCAGGCCTGGCCGCCGTCGGCAAGGCGCAGCGTGCCCTGGCCCTCGCCGCCCACGTACAGGTCGCCGCCGGTGGCGCGCAGCGCCGAGCCGGCACCGGTGACCGTGGCACTGCCCACGCCGCCCGCGGAGGTGCCCAGCGAAATGCCGGCCCCATTGCCGCCGCGGGTCGCGGTGACCTGCGCGCCATCGGCGACATTCAGTGTGCCGGTGCCCGCGAATCCGATCTGCAACAGCTGGGCGGTCGCGCTGGAGCCGGCACCCAGGACGTCCATGCGTCCTTCCGAACCGGCATCCACGCCCAGCGAAACCCGGTCACGCGCGGTGAACGTGGCCCCCGACAGGACGTCGAGGCGGCCCTTGCCGGCGACGCCGATCCGCACCCGGTCGTCGTCGCCGACGGTCAGGCTCGCCTGCGCACCCTCGACGACGATCGTGCCGTCGGCACCGGCGCCCACGCCCAGTTGCAGGTGGCTGCCATCCACCACGACCGCGCCGTTACCGACGATGCGCAGCGTGCCGGTGCCCGCGTTGCCGACATTCAGTCCGGTGGTATAGCGCCGCGCCTCGTCGATCGTCAGCTGCTCGTCGACGTTGACCGCCTGCGCCGCTGCCCCGCTGGCGGCGGCCATACCCAGCACGGCCAGAACGGCAGCCGCCAGCGGGTGCCGGCCGACCGCCGGCAGCGGGGGGGCACTGGCGCCGGGGGCGGTGCCGGCGGCCAGTTCGGAGGCGACCTGCACCAGGCCGAGGCGGCGATTGAAGACCAAGCGGAAAACTCTGTTCACGGCGTTGAGATCCTTCGGATTTGAAGCGAAAAGGGGAGAAGGCGTCGACGACGGCGGGGGCCGTCGCGCATGCCTGCAAGGGCGCCGCGGCGGCCGGTCCGACCGCCGACGGGATGCGGGGGAGCGGCGCCGTCCACAGGGACTTGCGCGCCGGGCGCCACCATAGGCAGGCCGGTCCGGCATCGGGGGTACTTTCCGGTAACGGATAGGTAACGGCCCGTTTCGAGGCGGCGGACTGGTATCGTGACCGGCCGCGAACCGGCGCCGAAAGCGCGTCGCACCGCCATCGGACTCCACCTTGACCACCATCGACCAGACCGACGAACCGCTCGCCAACGACGACGAAGGCCTCGACTTCCGTTACCGGTTCGGCACGGCGACGTTCGACGAATCCACGTTCGAACTCTGCGTCGACGACGCCCCGGTCGCGGTCGAGCGGCGCGCGTTGGAGGTGCTGGCCTACCTGCTGCGGCATGCCGGGGAGGTCGTCACCAAGGAAGAACTGTTCAAGGAGGTCTGGGCGGGACGGATCACCGTCGACAAGGTCCTGCCCAACGCCATCACCAAGCTGCGCAAGGCGCTGGGGCCGGCCAACGCGGGGGTGCTGACCACCCAGCCTCGGCTCGGCTATCGCCTGACCGGCCTGACCGAGCGCGTCGTCGTGCGCGCGCGCGCGCCGGCGCATCTGGCGCTACGCGAGTCCGATCCGGTGCCGCTGCGGCCGCGTTTCGTGCTGCGGCGGCTGCTCGGCAGTTCGTCGCATAGCGAAGTGTGGCTGGGCGAGCACGCCCGGACCGGCGAGCACCGGGTCTACAAGTACGCCAGCAGCGGCGGGCGCCTGCGCAGCCTCAAGCGCGAGGCCACGCTCGCGCGGTTGCTGGCCCGCGGCCACCAGGGACCGTCGGAGGCGCCGTTCGCGCGACTGATCGACTGGCATTTCGAGGCGCCGCCGTTCTTCCTCGAATACGCCTACTGCGGCACCAACCTGTCCGAGTGGTCCACGACCCATCTGGCCGAACTGCCGACGCCGGCGCGACTGGCGCTGTTCCTGCAAATCGCCGACGCAGTCGCCGCGGCGCACCAGATCGGCGTGCTGCACAAGGACATCAAGCCAGCCAATGTGCTCGTCGCTGCGGCCGGCGACGGCTGGCGCGTCTGCCTGACCGATTTCGGCAGCGGTAGCCTGCTGGAACCGGGCCGGCTCGATGCGATGGGCATCACCCGCCACGACCTCACCGCGACCGGCCTGCTCAAGAACGGCCCCGATTCGGGCACGCCGCTGTACCTGGCGCCTGAAGTGGTCGCCGGGCAGCCGCAGACCGTGCGCAGCGACGTCTACGCACTGGGGCTGATCCTCTACCAACTGCTGCAGGGCGATCTGAGCCGGCCGATGGCCTCGGGCTGGGAGCACGACATCGACGATGCCCTGCTGCGCGAGGACATCACCCTGGCCACCCACGGCAACCCCGAACGCCGGCTGGCCTCGGCCCCGGAGTTGGCACGGCGCCTGCGTCGGCTCGGGCAGCGGCGCGAGGAGGCCGAGCGGGCCCGGCAGGACCGCGAGCACGCGCTGCAGACCGCCGCCGTGCTCGCCCGCACCCGCGCGCAGCGTCCCTATCTGATCGCCGCCTTCGTCCTGCTGGTCACCGGTCTGTCGGCCTCGCTCTGGTTTCACCGCGAGGCCCGCCACGCGCAACAGATCGCCGAGACCGAACTGGCGCGCGCCAACGCGCTCAATACCTTCGTGACCGAGGACGTGATCGGACGCGCCAATCCGCTGATCACCGCCAACGGCCACAACGCCAACATCCGCGACGTCCTGCTGGCCGCCCGTGACCGGGTGGACCCGCGGTTCGGCGCGCGCCCCTTGATCGCCGCGACCGTGCACGCCTCGCTGGCGACGCTGTTCAACAGCGTGGAGCTGCTGCCCGAGGCCCGCCAGGAGTTCGCCCGCGCGCTCGAGTTGTTCGAGGCCCAGACCGGCGCCGACAGCCTGGAGACGTTCAAGGCGCGCTCCACGCTGATCCGGGTCATGACCCGGACCTCGGAGTTCGAGGCCGCGCGGCGCGCGCTCGACCTGCTCGAGCAGCAATACGCCGCCGCGCCCGATCCCGAGCGCGCGTACCAGCTCGCGCTGGCCCGGAGCACCTACTTCACCAACGCCGGCGAGTTCACCCGCGCCGTGCCCGAGTACGAGACCGCGTTGCGCCTGCTCGCGCAGTTGCACGCCGACGACCTGCCGATGCACGACTCGCTGCGCTTGGACCTGGTGCAGGTCTATACCCAGGTCGGCCGCGCCGAGGACGGGCGCCAACTGGCCCAGACCATGCTCGAGGACCTGCAAGCACGTGATGCACCCAATGCACTGGCCATTGCCGTCACCCGCCAGGTCATGGCCGGCGCCGAGATCAAGCTCGGCCGCTACGAGGAGGCCGAACGCATGCTGCTCGACGCGCAGCAGACCGTGGTCGCGATGACCGGCGCCGGCAGCATGCGCAACATGATGCTGGTCAACAGCCTGCTGGAAATCGACCAGCACAGGCAGCGCTGGCCGCAGGCGCTGGCCCACGCCCGCACGCTCTACGAAGGGATTCGCGCCAAGCTCGGCGAGGACAGCATCTTTGCCGCCACCACGCTGGGCGTCTGGGGACAGGTCCTGTTTCTGGCCGGCCAGCCGGACGAGGCCGCTCCCAAGCTCGAAGCGGCCTACCGGCAGTTGGTCCAGCTGCAGTCCTCGGCCAATCCGCAGACCCAGCTGGTCGGCTTCTGGTACGCGGCCACGACCGGCGCGCTCGGACACTGGGAACAGAACGAGGCCACCCTGGCGACCCTGGACGCGGCCCAGCTCAACGCTGCCGCCGCCAGTCCCGCGTGGCCGCTCCGGCTGGACGCCCTGCGCGGCGTACTGCGCCACCAGCATCACCACGATGCCCAAGCGCGCCCGGCCCTTGAGGCCACGCTGGCGAGCCTGCGCCAGCAGCCGGACGTCGAGCCGGCGCTGGTCGCGCTGGTCGAGACCGCATTGCACGCGCGCTGAACCCCACCCGGCCGGCGGGAACCTTGGCGGCGGGGTGATGCCAAAGCTCTGCGCCACGCCCCAGGACGCGCTGTCGGGATGCCTCCAACAGCGCGTCGATCCGCGCATCCTTGCAGACAGCATGGCCGCCGACGGCCGACCGGGTCACACCGTGCCGCGGTTCTTGCCCATCCACGGGGCGTACCAGGCACGGATCCTGGCCATGTCGGCGTCGAGGTCGTCGCCGGGCTCGATCAGCGGGCCGAAGCCGATGACCTTGTCGGGATAGTGGAAGTACAGGGTCTGGATCGGCACATTGGCGGCCTTGGCGATCTTCCAGAAGCCGGTCTTCCAGCGCTCCACGCGCTTGCGCGTGCCTTCGGGTGCCAAGCCATACCAGAACGGGGCGCCGCCGTGGATCGCCGCGGCGGCCTGTTCGACCACGCGCGAGGCGCGGCTGCGATCGACCGGGATCACGCCCAGGCCGCGCATCGCCCAGCCCAGCACAGGCACACGGAACAGCGAGTCCTTGCCGAGCACGCGGATATCCAGGCCCAGCGCGGCCTTGGCCGCGAAGCCCCAGACGCCGTCCCAGTTCGACGAGTGCGGGGCACCGATGAGCACCAGCCGCGGCAGGTTGGGCAGCTCGCCGACCATGCGCCAGCCGCCCAGGCGCAGGATGCTGCGCCCGATCCAGCGCGCGAGCCGGCTGGGTTTGACCCGCGGCGCGAGCGGCGGGACGGGGATCAGAAACGGGTACTTCGATGTGCTCATGCGTCCTCGGCGCGAAGGCCCGCTCCGGCGGGCGTCAATCCCAGTCACGCCCGGCGCGACCGCGCTTGATGGTACTGCGTTCGCGTTTCGCGCCCAGTCGTCGTTCCTTGGCACCGCGCGTGGGGCGGGTGGCGACGCGCGGCTTGGGCACCTCGTAACCCGCGGCGACAAAGGCGGCCAGCCGCGCGCGCGCGTCTTCACGGTTACGGTCCTGGGTGCGGAAGCGCTGGGCGCTGATGACCAGCACGCCGGCGTCCGTGACGCGGCGGTCGCGGCGCGCCAGCAAGCGGGCGCGCACGGCGTCGGGCAGCGACGGCGAGCCGGCGATGTCGAAGCGCAGTTCGACCGCGGTGGCGACCTTGTTGACGTTCTGCCCGCCTGGCCCGCTCGCGCGCACGAAGCGTTCGACGAGTTCGGACTCGGGAATGGCGGGCGGCGTGGACATCGTCAGCGATTGTAAGAGGGTGGGTGTCGACGCGTGCTCGCGGGACAACAGCCCGTCATGCCGGTGGACCGGGAAACAGCAGCAAGGCCTTGGCGAATGCATCGCCGGGCGGCGCGGCGATGTCCATACGCTGTCCGGTGTGCGGATGGGTGAAGCGCAGACGCTCGGCGTGCAGCAGCATGCGGTGGATGCCGAGTGTGCGGAAATGGCGGTTGTGGCGCCCGTCGCCGTGGCTGGTGTCGCCGATCAGATGATGCGAGAGATGCTTGAGGTGGCGGCGGATCTGCCGGAAGCGGCCGGTCATCGGCTCGGCGCGCAGCAGGGCGTAGCGCGAGGTCGCAAAGCCCGCCGACGGCAGCGCCAGTTCGGTGGTCGCCAGCCGCGTGAAGCGCGTGACCGCGGGCTTCTTCGACGGTTTGCCGGGGCCGCCATCGAGCGGGTGGTCGACCTCCAGCGCGGCGTCGGGCCAGCCGCGGCACACGGCCAGGTAGTGCTTGTCGACGCTGCGCGCCATCCATTGCGTGCCCAGCGCCGAGGCGGTCTCGCGATCGAAGGCCAGCAACAGGCAGCCACTGGTGGCGCGGTCGAGTCGATGGACCAGGAACAACGGCCGGCCAAACTGCAGACGCAGTCGGTCGGCGAGAAAATCGTGCTCGCCGCGCGCGAGCGCGCTGTCGTGGACCATCAGACCGGCGGGCTTGTCGACCACCGCCAGCCAGTCGTCCGCATACCGCACATCGATCGTCATTCCTCGCGCTCCGGGCGTCGTGGGGCATCCAGGCGCGCGGATGCGATCTGCTATTTTCGGCGATCGACTCGCTCCAAGGGAAACCGCATGCGTCGCCGCCTTCGTGTCTGCCTGTTCGCGCTGCTGCTGTGCGCGGGCATCGCACCGGCCATCGCGGCGCCGCAGCTCGACGCGCCGGTGCACAGCGCCGAAGGCATCACCGAGTACCGCTTCGACAACGGCCTGCGGCTGGTGCTGTTTCCCGACCCCGGCAAGCCGGTGACCACGGTCAACGTGACCTATCGCGTGGGCTCGCGCCACGAGGGCTACGGCGAGACGGGCATGGCGCACCTGCTCGAGCACCTGCTGTTCAAGGGCACGCCGACACATCCCGACATCCCCGGCGAGATGAAGCAGCGCGGCATCCGCTTCAACGGCACGACCTGGTTCGACCGCACCAACTACTTCGCCAGCTTCTCCAGCGATCCGGTCACGCTCGACTGGCTGCTGGGCATGGAGGCAGACCGCATGGTGGCCTCGCGCATTGCGCGCGCGGATCTCGACAGCGAGATGACCGTGGTCCGTAACGAACTGGAGGCCGGCGAGAACAACCCGGTCCGGGTGCTGGTGCAGCGGCTGATGTCGGCGGCCTACGACTGGCACAACTACGGGAATCCGACGATCGGCGCGCGCAGCGACATCGAGGGCATGCCGATCGAACGGCTGCAGGCGTTCTATCGCACCTGGTACCGGCCCGACAACGCGGTGGTGGTGATCGCCGGCGATTTCGATCCGGCGCACGCGCTGGCGCGGGTGGCCGCGCACTTCGGCGCGCTGCCGCGGCGGGCGACCGCACTGCCGCGCACCTACACGCGCGAGCCGGCGCAGGATGGCGAACGCCACGTCGTCGTGCGGCGCGTCGGTCGCACCCCGTACCTGGCCGCGGGCTATCACATTCCCGCCGGCCGCCATCCCGATGCCGGCGCACTGACGGTCCTGGCGCAGATACTCGGGCATGCGCCCAGCGGCCGGCTGCACCGCGCCCTGGTCGAACCGGGCCTGGCGACCTCGGTCTCGGCCACGGGCTATCGCCTGGACGAGCCGGGGTATCTGAGCGTGGTCGTCGAGGCGCCGGCGGGCAGCGACCTCGATGCACTGCAGGCGCGGCTGCTCGCGGTGCTCGAACAGGAGACGGCGTTCACCGACGACGAGGTCGACGAGGCGCGAACGCGCCTGCTGGCCGGCTTTGAACGCGCGTTGCGCGACCCCAACGCGGTCGGCATTGCGCTGTCGGACGCGATCGCGCAGGGCGACTGGCGGTTGTTGCTGCAGTCACGCGATCAGCTGGAGGCGGTGACCGCGGCCGACGTGCAGCGGGTCGCGCGCGCCTACCTGCGCCGCGACAACCGCACGACGGCGCACTTCGTGCCGACCGACGCTCCCGAGCGCATCGAGATGCCCGAGGCCCCGGACGCGGCGACGCTGTTGGCCGGTTTCGTCGGCCGGCCCGCGCTCGCGGCCGGAGAGGCCTTCGATCCGACGCCCGAGACCATCGACGCGCGCACGCGGACCTGGACGCTGTCCAACGGGGCCAGGCTGGCGGTGCTCGACAAGGCGACCCGCGGACAGGCGGTGCAGTTGCGCATGACCCTGCGCCTGGGCAGCGAACAGACGCTGGACGGGCGCATCGACGCAGCGATGCTGGCCGGCGCGATGCTGATGCGCGGCGCGGGCGATCTCGACCGCGCGGCGATCTCGCGCCGGCTCACCGCGCTGCGCTCGACACTGGGTGCGAGCGGCGGCGCGACCACGGTCAGCGTCGCGGCCTCGAGCGACCGCGCGCATATTGCGGGGCTGCTCGATCTGATCGCGACCGTGCTGAAGCAGCCGACATTCCCGCAGGACGAATTCGCGCAACTGCGCACCCAGCGGATCACCGGCATCCAGGGCAGCATGAGCGAACCGGGTGCGGTGGCGAACCAGGCGATGGCGCGGCATTTCGACATCTTTCCGCCCGGCCATCCGTTTCACGCACGTACCTTCGAGCAGCGCATTGCCGGACTCGAGGCGACGACGCGCGATGATGCGGTCGCGTTCCACCGCGCGTTCTACGGCATGGGGCCGGGCACGACGATCGCGATCGTCGGCGATGTCGATGCCGAGGCGGTGCGTGCGCAACTCGAAGCGCTGTTCGGCGACTGGCGCCCGACCACCCCGTTCGTGCGCATTCCCACGCCGTATGCGGCGCAGCCAGCCGCGCAATTGCGCGTGGTCACGCCCGACCGGCCGAACGCGGTGTTCCTGGCGCAGCAGGCGCTGCGCTTGGGCCAGGATCACCCCGACTATCCGGCGTTGTATCTGGGCAATCACTTGTTCGGCAGCGGTGGCATGAAGTCGCGGCTGGCCGACCGTATCCGCCAGCGCGACGGCTTGAGCTACGGGGTCAGTTCGAGCTTTGGCGCCAGTGCGTTCGACACGGTCGGCACGTTCTCGGCGCAGGCGATTGCCGCGCCGGAGAACATCGCCAAGGTCGCGCAGGCTTTCGACGAAGAACTGCGTCGGCTGCTCGCCGAGGGCATCGACGAGACCGAGCTTGCGCAGACCCGTGACGGCCTGCTGCTGTCGCGCCGCACGGCACGAGCCAGCGATGCGCAACTGGCCGGCACGCTCAACGACAATCTCTACCTGGAACGCGACATGGCCTACTCGGCCGCGTTCGAGGACGCGCTGCGCGCGCTCGACGCCGAGGCCGTACGCGCGGCAATGGCGCGGCATCTGGATCCCGACGCGACCACAACCGTCGTCGCCGGCGATCTGGACGCGCCTGCCGCGGGACCTTGAGCCCGCGCAGCGTCCCGGCTATTCGGTCGCCGGCGCCGGCGCCGAGGACGCCATCGACTCGAGCTCGGCGCACATCTGCTGTTGCTGCGCCGGCGTCGCCGTGTCGTACTGCGCGCGCACCTTGTCGTGCGCGGATGCGAACTCGCGGTCGAACATCGCCGCGTCGCCGCCCATCTTCACGAACTCCTGCTGCTGTCGCGCCCTGGCCTGCGCCAGTTGCTCCGCCGGGATGCTCGGGTCGCACAGTTCGACCGCCGCGTGCATCGCACCGCCGAGACCGGCGAGCTGAGTCAGCATCGTCGTCGCGGCATCGCCGGTCAGCGGCGCTTCGACCGGGGCACTGCCGTCTTCGAGCTGTGCGGCCGCGGCCTCCGAGGGCACCGTGTGGGTGTCTTCGACTGGCGCGGTCTGCGCGGGCGCGCCGTCGGCCTGTCGGTCGCCGCAGGCAGCGAGTGCGAGCGCGCCAGCGATGGCCAGGCCCAGGGGAAGTCGTACACGCAGTGTCCGCATCCGGGTGATCTCCATGATCGGGTAGAGCTCGAGCCTAGCAGAGCGGGTGTGGCAGGCTGACTGCACGGCTGCGATCGCACATCACGGGGTGTCCGGGGTCTGGCGGCGGCTGCGATAGCACTGCAGGTGCACCCAGGCGGCCTGCAGCATCGGTGCCGCGATCTCCGCCGCCTTCGCCCGCGCCAGCATGTCGCCGACGATCTGCGCCGCTTCGACGTCCTGGCCCGATTCGAGATCGCGCAGCATCGACGCAGTGGCCGCAGAGCCGGCGCGGGTCAGCAGCGACCGGGCCTGCTCGGCGGGTTGCCCCGGAATCGCCTGGCCCTGCGCGGCGGCGACCGCAAGGCACTCATCGTGCAGCGCGGCCATGAAGGCGGCGCCCTCGTCGCTGGCCACGATCCGGCCGATGCTGGCGCGCATCAGGCACGTTGCCGCCGCCATCGCGGTGAGGAAGCTGAACTTGTTCCACGCCGCCTGCAGGAAGTCGTCGCTGCGCACGGCCTCGAAGCCTTCGGCGCGCGCGCACGTGTCGGCAAACGCCTGGGTGCGCGCGCTGCCGTTGCGGACCGGGTCGCGCTCGCCGAACGTCAGCGACGGTGGCGAGGGCAGATGCACGACCTCACCATCGGCGCCCTTCACCGCGCTGATGAAACACAAGCCGCCGAGCACCGCGTCCGCACCGAAGCGCGCATCGAGCGCGGCGTAGTGCTGCAGCCCGTTGAGGATCGGCATCACCGTCGTGTCGGCCCCGACGGCCGGTGCGATCGCGTCGATCGCGGCATCGAGGTCGTAGGCCTTGCAGCTGAGGATGATCAGATCGAACGGCTGCGCCGCAGCGAGTGCCGCCAGCGCGTCGGCGGTGACGTGCGCGACCGCGAGATCGGCATCGCCGAGCGGGCTGCGCAGGCGCAGGCCCTCGCGCGCGAGTTGCGCCGCGCGCGCAGGGCGCACCAAGAACGTGACGTCGACGCCGGCCTGGGCCAGCCGGCCGCCGAAGTAGCCGCCGGTGCCACCGGCACCGAGGACGAGAATGCGCATGGGGGACTCCTGGCAAGAACGGGTGTCGCGTCCAGCTTAGCGGTGCGCGCAGCGCTGCGACCGCCGAACCGTTGCCACCATCGCGCTCGCTCGATGGCGATCGGCGACGCGTACACGGGTCAGCGTCAGCTGCGCAAGCCCACCCCGCGCTTGAGCAGCGTCAGCGCGATCACGGTCAGTACGACCACGAAGCCGAACATCAGCGCATAGGCGATGGACAGTGGAATGTCCGAGGTGCCCAGCAGGCCATAGCGGAACGCGTTGACCATGTAGAAGATCGGGTTGGCGTGGGTCGCGGCCTCGGCCCAGCCGGGCAGCAGCTTGACCGAATAGAACACGCCGCCCAGATACGTCAGCGGGGTCAGGATGAAGGTCGGCACGATCGCGACATCGTCGAACTTCTTGGCGTAGACCGCATTGATGAAGCCGGCCAGCGAGAAGATCGTCGCGCCCAGCAGCACCGTGCTCAGCGTCACCAGCGGATGCGGGATGCGCACCGTGGTGAACAGCATCGCGATGCCGAGTACGATCACGCCGACCGCCACCCCACGCGCGACCGCGCCCATGACGTAGCCGCCGAGCACGACCCAGCCAGGCATCGGGCTGACCAGCAGTTCCTCGACATGACGGCCGAACTTCGCGCCGAAGAAGCTCGAGGAGATGTTGCCGTAGCTGTTCTGGATGACGCTCATCATCACCAGGCCGGGCACGATGAAGTCCATGTAGGACACGCCGCCCATGTCGCCGATGCGCGCGCCGATCAGGCCGCCGAAGATCAGGAAGTACAACGTCATCGTGATCGCCGGCGGCACCAGGGTCTGGGCCCAGATCCGCAGGATGCGCACGATCTCGCGCCGGGCGATGGTGCCCAGGGCGGTCAGGTTGCGGGCAGTCGTGGTGGGTTCTGTGTGCATGCTCGGCGTCTGTGGAAAGAGGGGCGGGCGGGAGGCTCGCTGTGCGCGACCGGCGTCTACGACGCTTGATGCCCCGATCCGGAATCGCGTGCGGTCAGCCGCACGAACAGTTCTTCCAGGCGGTTGGACTTGGTCCGCATCGAGCGCACGCGCAGCCCGGCCGCATCGAGCGTGGCGAACACCCGGTTGAGATCCATCGCGCGCGGCATGTCGATGTCGAGCGTGTGCGCGTCGGGCGCCGTGATCGTCACGCCGTCGATCGCCGGCAATGCGTCGGGCAGCGCGCCGTCGATATCGAACATGAAGCCCTCGACGTCGAGCTGGGCGAGCAGGGCGCGGATCGGCCCCTGCTCGACGATGCGGCCGTGGTCGATGATCGCCAGGTTGCGGCACAGCGACTCGGCTTCCTCGAGGTAGTGCGTGGTCAGGATGATCGTCGTCCCTGCCGCGTTGATGTCGCGCAGGCTGCGCCACATGCCGCGGCGGATCTCGATGTCCACACCGGCCGTCGGTTCGTCGAGGATCAGCAGTCGGGGCCGGGTCATCATGGCGCGGGCGATCATCAGCCGCCGCTTCATGCCGCCCGACAGCGTGCGACTCATGACGTGGGCCTTGTCCCACAACTGCGCGGCGCGCAGCTCGGCCTCGGCCCGCTCGGCGGCCTCGCGGCGCGAGACCCCGTAGAAGCCGGCGTAGTTGACCAGAATGTCGAAGGGCTTTTCGAACAGATTGAAGTTGATTTCCTGCGGCACCAGGCCGATCAGGCGCATGGCCTGGTCGCGGTGGCGGACGATGTCCACGCCGAACACCTCGACGCTGCCCGCACTCATGTTGACCAGCGAGGAGACGATGCCGATCAGCGTGCTCTTGCCCGCGCCGTTGGGGCCGAGCAGGGCATGGAAATCGCCGGGCGCGACGTCGAGCGAGATGCCCTTGAGCGCCTCCACGCCACCGGCGTAGGTCTTGCGCAGCTCACGGACGGACAGCGCCGGCGCATCGGCCGGCAGGGGGCGGCTTGGAGTCATGGGTGCGAGGGGTCCGATGCCGGCGGCCGGGGGGAGGCCTGGGCGGAAAACGCTAGTATAGGCGCCCGGTCGCAGCCGGCCCCGCGATGCAGCGTTGCGCGGACGCGCGTCCGTTCCGCTTACGATCCGGTTGACCCGTGGCCATCCAGCACTTCCCACTCAAGCTCACCGGCCGGCGCATGATCGCGCCGACCGTCGCCCATCTGTCGTTCATGCGCGACGACGGCCAGCCGCTGGATTTCGTGCCCGGCCAGTTCATCCAGGTGCACTTCGCCTACGCCGACGGCACGCCGACCAAGCGCTCGTACTCGCTGGCAACGATCCACGACCATGCGATGGGGCCGGGCGAGGCGGTGGAGATCGCGGTCAGCTACGTGCCCGGCGGCGCCGCGACGGCGCTGTTCGAAGGCCTGGCGCTCGGCGACCACGTCCAGGCCAGCGGTCCGTTCGGCCGGTTCTGCCTGCTGCCGCACGACAGCAACCGCCGCTACCTGTTGATCGGCACCGGCACCGGCGTGACCCCGTATCGGTCGATGCTGCCGCTGCTGGAACGGGCGATCGCCGAACGCGGCGTGGAGGTCGTGCTGTTGCTGGGCGCACGCACCCCGGCCGAGCTGCTGTACGGCGACGATTTTCGCGCCTTCGCGCAGGCGCACCCGCAGTTCCGCTTCGTGCCGTGTTTCTCGCGCGAGCTGCCTGCGCCCGGGGATGCGCACGCGCACGCCGACGTGCGCCATGGCTACGTGCAGCAGTTCGTCGGCGAGTTCGCGCCCGACGCCGACGACATCGCCTACCTGTGCGGCAACCCGGACATGGTCGACGCGGCATTCGAGGCACTGAAGGGCTTCGGCTTGCCGGTGCCGCGGATCCGGCGCGAGAAGTACGTCAGCAGCAAGTAGGGCGGACATCATCGTGTCTGCAACCAACGCCCGATCGTCGATGCCGCATGAGGCGGACATCGCGGCGCTGATGCCGCCGCCCGATGCGCCGGCATCGTCGCGCACCGGGCTGCGCCGCCTGCTGCCGACGCTGCGCGGGGCGATCGGCGGCGCCGTGGTCGGCGTGGGCGCGGCGATGATCGGCATCCCGCTGCTCGACGCATTGCCGCCCGGTGCACTGACCGCGCTGCTGCTGGGCTTCGTGCTGTCGATCTGGCCGCACGTCGTGCTGCACGAGGCCGGACATGCCGTCGCCGGGCTGTCGCGCGGCATGCGCGCGATCGCGTTCGGCGTCGGGCCGTTCCGGTGCGAGCGGCGCGGCACGCGCTGGCGCTGGCGGCGGGGCGGACGTCTGCACGGCATCGGCGGGTTCGCGGCGCTCCTGCCCCAGGGCACGCGCGGGCTGTCGCGCCTCGACCAGGCCGTGTTCCTGCTCGGCGGTCCGATGGCCAATCTCCTCACCGCTGTGCTGTTGTTGGCCTGTGCGCGGTGGCTGCCGCTGCCGGTGCACCTGGCGGCGGCCTGCATCGGCAGCGCCATCGCCGCCGCGCTGCTGGGCCTGGGCAACCTGCTGCCGTTGCAGCTCTCGGGCTGGCGCCTGGATGGCCGGGTGCTGCTGGACCTGCTGCGCCGGACACCCGATGCCGCGCTGCACCTGCAGATCAGCCAGCTGATGGCCCTGAGCCTGGCCGGCGTGCGGCCGCGCGACTGGCCCGAGGCCGCCATTCCTGTGCTGTCGGCGTCGCTCGCCAGCGACGGCCTGGCGCTGAGCGGACGGATGCTGCGGCTATCGCATGCGATCGACAGACGCGATGCCGGGGCCGCCCGGGCCGATGCCGTCGCGCTGACGGCCGCATTCGCCTCTGCGCCCGCGGTGTCGCGAGGCCCCATCGCCGTCACCCTGGCCAGCCATGCCGCGCTGCTGGTCGGCGACCGGGCCTTGCTAGCGGCGTGGCGCCTGCGCTGCGACGGCGGGCTGCTGGACCTTTCGCCCTACCGGGCCTGGCTGGATGCGGAACTCGCGCGACTGGACGGCGATGCGGGCGCGCTGACGACGCATCTGGCAGATGCGCGCGCGCTGGCCGAGCGGATTCCGGACGCGGCAAGCCGGATGGTTTTCGACGACCGGCTTGAGGCCCTCGCCCAGGCGCTTCAGTCCGAGGTGTAAAGCGCGCTTGACATCCGGCGCGGTGCGGCCGCATGCTCACTGTCAAGTGCACTTGACAACGCAGGCCTCCATGACCCGTTGCTTCCGCCACCAGTTCCTGCTGACCGTCGCCGCGATGCTGATGACCGCGGCGATCGCATTGCGCCTGCTGCTGCCCGCCGTCCCGGCCTGGGCCCCCGCGCTGATCCTGCTGTCGGCGATCGCGATCGGTGCGGTCGCCGTGCGGCGCGGCGCGAGCGACTGCGTGAACGCGCCGCCCGCCCTGCAGCGCCGCTACACCCGCGACATGACGATCGGGATGGTCAGCTATGTGGCGTTGCTGTTCGCCTCGTTGCTGCTGCTGCGCACCGTGGAGGCCCCGGCGCTGCGGGCGCTGATCGCGCTGCTGCCAGTCGCACCGATCGCGTTGTTGTTGCGCGCGATGGTGCGCTTCATCCGCGGCGTCGACGAGCTGCAGCAGCGCATCGAGCTCGAGGCGATCTGCATCGCCGCCGCGCTGGTGTCCCTCGGCTACATGACCGGCGGGTTCCTGCAGGCGGCCCAGGTCATCGACGTGCCAGCGAGCGCCGCGATGCTGTGGGTGTTCCCCCTGGTGTGCGGCCTGTACGGCATCGCGAAATCGGTCGTCGCGCGGCGGTACCGGTAAGGGGCCCAGCATGAAGAGCCGGGTGCGGGCACTGCGCGAGGCAAGGGGCTGGTCACAAGCCCAACTGGGCGAACGTCTGCAGGTGTCGAGGCAGACGATCAACGCGATCGAGACGGAAAAGTACGACCCCAGCCTGCCGCTGGCGTTCCGGATCGCACGCGAGTTCGCCGAGCCCATCGAATCCATTTTCCTGTTCGAGGACGTTCCATGAGGACATCAACGCTTTCCGCGCTGGCGCTGGCCGCGGGCATCGGGCTCGCCGGCTGCAGCGGGAGTGCGCCGGCACCGGCAACCGGCGAGGCCGCCCGGCCGACGCGGATGTTCGGGCAGATCCCGTTCCACGCCTGCACGCTGGACGCGGGCAACGCGGCGACCCGGGTCGAGGCGCAGTGCGCGACCTACGAGGTCCCCGAGAATCCCGGCGCGCCCGACGGCCGGCGCATCGCGCTCAACATCGCCTGGCTGCCGGCCGATGCGAAGGACGGCGGCACCGCCGATCCGGTGTTCTTCCTCGCCGGCGGCCCGGGCCAGGCCGCGACCGAACTCGCCGCGCAGATCAACGCCGGCCTGCGCGAAGTGCGCCGCCAGCGCGACATCGTGCTGGTCGACCAGCGCGGTACCGGCAAGTCGAACCCGCTGACCTGCACCGATGCCGACGGCAAGGCGATGGAACTCGATGCGCTGGCCGCACCCGACGACGCCGCGCTCGACGCCTATGTCGGCCGATGCCTGGCCGGCCTCGACGGCCGCGCCGATCCGCGCTTCTACACGACGGCCAATGCGATCGTCGACTTGGACACCGTGCGCGCCGCGCTCGGTGCCGAACAGGTCAACCTCATCGGCGGCTCCTACGGGACCCGCGTCGCACAGCAGTACGCGATGGCCTATCCGCAGCACACGCGCAGCATCGTGCTCGACGGCGTGGCGCCGAACGATCTGGTCGTCGGCGGCGAGTTCGCGCATACCTTCGAGGATGCGCTGGCGCTGCAGTCCAAGCAATGCGCGCAGGACGCCGAGTGCCGCACGCGCTTTCCCACCGATCTGCAGGCGCAGCTGCGTGGGGTGCTGTCGACGCTGCGCACGACGCCGGCCCCGGTGACCTATCGCGACCCGACCACCGGCGCGCAGCGCGATGGCGTGGTCACGCCGGACACGGTGACCGGCCTTGCGTTCCTGTTCTCGTACGCGCCGCAGACCGCGTCGCTGCTGCCGTTGATCCTCGACGAAGCGGCGCAGGGCCGCTACGGACCGCTGATGTCGCTGTCGCAACTGATGTACAGCAACGTCGACGGTCAGATGACGCGCGGCATGCAGTGGTCGGTGATCTGCGCCGAAGACGCAGGCCGTTACCGCGAGGACGGTCGCGTCGCCGACACGATCCTGGGCCCCGGTGTCGCGCGCATGTTCTTCGGCGCGTGCCGCACCTGGCCGACGGGTGCGCCGCCGGCGAACCACACCGCCGCGCTGCAATCCGATGTGCCGGCCCTGCTGATGTCGGGCGAACTCGATCCGGTGACGCCGCCCGCCTACGCCGAGCGCGTGCTGGCCGGCCTGCCGAACGGACGCCATCTGGTGTTCAAGGGCCAGGGCCACGGCACGTTCGCGCTCGGCTGCGCGCCCAAGCTGCTCGCGCAGTTCATCGAATCCACCGATGCGAAGGCGCTCGACGCCAAGTGCCTGGACGCGATGCGTCCGGTGCCGCCATTCACCAGTTTCAACGGGTGGTCGCCGTGACCGCGCCGCGCCTTGCGATGTCCCTCTTTCTTCCGGAGCTCCGCCGATGATCACCGCCCAGCAACTGCACAAGGCGTTCGAGACCAAGACCGGCACGGTCCAGGCGGTCGACGGCGTGGACTTCGTCGCCGAGGACGGCCGTATCACCGGCCTGCTCGGGCCCAACGGCGCCGGCAAGACCACGACGCTGCGCATGCTCTACACACTGATGAAGCCCGACCGCGGCCAGGTGTTGGTGGACGGCCTCGATGCGAGCCGCGACCCGGCGGCGGTGCGACGCGTGCTGGGCGTGCTGCCCGACGCGCGCGGTGTGTACAAGCGGCTGACCGCACGCGAGAACATCCACTACTTCGGCCAGTTGCACGGCATGACGCCCGACCAGATCGCCGCGCGCACGCAGGCGCTGAGCGACCAGCTGGACATGGGCGAGATCCTCGACCGCCAGACCGACGGCTTCAGCCAGGGCCAGCGCACCAAGACCGCGATCGCGCGCGCGCTGGTGCACGACCCGCGCAACGTCATCCTCGACGAGCCGACCAACGGCCTGGATGTGATGACCACCCGCGCGATGCGCGAATTCCTGTTCAAACTGCGCGACGAGGGCCGCTGCGTGATCTTCTCCAGCCACATCATGCAAGAGGTCGCCGCGCTGTGCGACCGCATCGTCATCATCGCCAAGGGACGGGTGGTCGCCGCCGGTACCTCCGATGAGCTGCGCGCGCGCTACGGCACGCAGAACCTCGAGGACGCGTTCGTGCGTGCGATCGGCTCGGAAGAGGGGCTGCTGGCATGAGCGGCGCACTGCGATGGGTGTGGTGCGTGATGCGCAAGGAGCTGCTCGACATCGGGCGCGACCGGCGCACGCTGTTCATGGCGCTGCTGCTCGGTCCGCTGCTGTATCCGGTGTTGATGACCGGCATGAACGTGATGATGGAAAAGCGCGCCAAGACCGAACAGGACCGCATCCTGGAGGTCCCGGTGCTCGGCGCGGCGCATGCGCCGAACCTGGTCGCGCATCTGGCGACAATGGGCATCGTCGCGGTCGATGCGCCGGATGATCTCGATGCGGCCATCGCCCGGCAGGACGTCGACGTTGCGATCGAGATCCCGGCCTCGTTCGCCGAGGATTGGCAGGCTGGGCGCCCGGCGACGGTCGAGGTCATCAGCGACAGCACCCAGCGCAATGCGCAGACGCCGGCCACGCGTGTACGCGTGGCGATCGCGAGCTACGGGCAGCAGGTCGGCGCGTTGCGCCTGCTCGCGCGCGGCATCGACGCGTCGGTGGTGCAGCCGATCGCGGTCGGCACGCGCGATATGGCCAGCGAAGAGGCCAAACGCGGCGTCCTGCTCGCGGCGCTGCTGCCGTATCTGTTGATCCTGTCGAGCTTCATCGGTGGCTCGTATCTGATCATCGACGCAACCGCCGGCGAACGCGAACGCCAGTCGATCGAGCCGCTGTTGGCCACGCCCGCCGCACGCAGTGCGATCGTCAGCGGCAAGATGCTGGCCGCCTGCGCGATCGGCCTGCTGTCGTTGCTGCTCACGTTGCTGGCCTTCAAGCTCAGCGCCCAGATCGGCACCGGCATGACCCGCATGCTCGATGTGCGGCTGGCGGCGATCGGCAAGATGCTGTTGGTGCTGCTGCCGATGCTCTTCATCGGGACCTCGCTGCTGACCTTCCTCGCGGCCGCGGCCAAAAGCATGAAGGAAGCGCAGAGCCACATCGTCTGGCTGATGCTGCTGCCGATGGTCCCGACGTTCGTGCTGATCGTCAATCCGATCAAGACCGAGCTGTGGCAGTTCGCGGTGCCGTTCCTGGCGCAGAACCAGCTGCTGCTCAAGATCATCCGCGCCGAACCGATCGCGCCGCAGATCTGGGCGGTGTATCTGCTCGCGAGCCTCGCGCTGGTGGCGGTGTTCTGGGGACTGGCGGTGTGGCGCTACCGCCAGGAGCGGCTCGCGATCTCGGGCTGAGTTCGCGCCGGCATGGGTCACGTGCGTCATGCGTGGCCCAAGCGCCGTCTCGCGCGGAGGCCCGACGTCCGCAGGAGCCATGCGCCGGTGGGGCGCTCGCGTCAGTTGGCGGTCGGAGAGAACCCGATTGTGCGCCGCGTGGTGACCGGCGCCGGCACCGGCTCGAAGCGCCAGCGTCGCACGGCCGACAACGCCTCGCGATCGAAGGCGCGGGGCGGGTCGGCACGCACGATGCGCGCGCTGCTGACCGAACCGTCCACGCCCACGGTGAACTCGACCTGGACTTCGCCGCTGATGCCCGCACGCAGCGCGTCGGGGGGATAACGCGGGGCCGGCGTGCTCAACGGGCGCAGCTGGACCGGGGCCGGGGCCGGCGGCGTCTCGGCGGGCGGCGCTTCGGTAGCCGGCGTCGGCGCCGGCGCCGGACGTGCGGGTGTCGGGCGCGGCGTGTCCTGCGCTGGACGCGGGGTCGTCTGCGCGGGCGCCGGCGTCGGTGCGGACACCGGTGCACTGCGCGCGCCGGCGGTGTCGGCGGGTGGCGGTCCCGGTAGCTGCTGCGCCGCCGAGACCTGTTGCTCGCGCTGCTGCTCGGCACGCTCGCGCGCGATCTGCTGCTGGCGCTCGGCCTCTTGCGCGGCGCCGCGCTGCCGATGCACGGCCGCCTCTTCGGCGGTGGCGATACTGGTGCGCAACCGGCCGAGCGCCGGGTGGGTGGCGTCCGCACGTTCGATCAGGCCCAGCAGCCGGCGGGCCTCGGCGAAATCGCCGCGGTCACGGTTCTGCTCGGTCGCGATCACGGTGATCGGCAGCAGATCGATCAGCGCGCTGGTCGCCGCGGCGTCGCCCTGGGTCTTGTCGCGCAGCGCCAGGTAGTACTCCATCGCGTTCTCGCCGGGCGGGAAGTACAGCCGGCTGTCCTGGTAGGCCTGGCTGGCCGCCTTGCGCAGATCGTCGGCCGAGAGCGCAGCGAGTGCATCGTCGGCCGCGCGTTGCTGGCGAGCGGCCTGGTCGGCCGCCTGGCGGCTCACGTCCGCGGTCTCGGCCGGTGTCGCTTCGGGCTCGGGCGCATCGTCCCGGCCGCCGCAGGCGGCCAATCCCAGCGCCACGCACAACGCCGCGGCCAGCCCGGTCCGCGACGACACTGCGGGCGTCGATCGATTCGAGACCATCATCGTTCCCCAGGGTGCCTGTTCTTCAAAGTGCGTAGCACGCGGCAGCGCAGACGATTTGTCAACCGCGCAGCCACGCGTGCGGGCTACGATTGTAGGCGCGTTCGCAGCGTGTTCACCGAACATACGCGTTTTCATTGGGCATGTCCGCTGCCGCACCCGCCTACTTGCCAATGCAGAAACTCGAGAAGATGTGCCCCAGCAGGTCATCGGGCAGCACCCGGCCGGTGATCTCGCCGACTGCGTCGTGGGCGACGCGCAGCGCTTCGGCCGTCAGTTCCAGGGTCTGCGCCTGCAGCGTCGCGCGCGCATCGTCCACAGCATCGGCGGCGACGCGCAGGGCATCGACGTGGCGTTGCCGGGCGGTGAATGCGCCTTCGCCGGCGGCGGGTCCGGCGCCCTGAATCGCCAGCGCGTCGCGCAGCGCATCCAGGCCCGCACCCGTGCGCGCAGAGACACGCAGCACGTCATCGTCCACGGCGGCGGCGTCTTCGAGCAGGTCGACCTTGTTGTGCACGACCAATCGCGCCGGCACATCGGCGATGTCGCCGGCCACCGCGCTCAGGCCTTTGTCCGGATCGCGTGCATCCAGCACGACGATCGCCAAGTCCGCGCGGCGCAACTCGGCGCGGGCGCGGCGGATACCCTCGCGCTCGATCGCATCCCCAGCCTCGCGCAGACCCGCGGTGTCGACCAGGGTCAGCTCGGCGCCGGCGATGCGCACCGTCTCGTGCAACAGATCGCGCGTGGTGCCGGCGATCTCGGTGACGATCGCACGCTCGCTGCCGGCCAGTGCATTGAGCAGCGAGCTTTTGCCGGCGTTGGGCGGGCCGACGATCACCGCATGCACGCCATCGCGCAACCGGCGTCCCTGCTCGGCTTCCGCAAGCAGGGTGCCCAGCGACACGGCCAGCGCATCGAGCCGTTGCGCCACGACATCGCCGCCGAGCGCATCGATCGGCTCGTCGGAGAAATCGATCATCGCCTCGACGTGCACGCGCAGGTGCAACAGTTCGGCGGCCAGGGCATCGCAACGCGTCGAGAACGCCCCATCGAGCGCGCGGCGCGCAGCACGTGCGGCGCGCGCATCGCCGGCAGCGATCAGGTCGGCAACGGCCTCGGCCTGGGTGAGGTCGAGCCGGCCGTTGAGGAAGGCGCGTTCGCTGAACTCCCCCGGCCGCGCGAGCCGCGCACCGAGCGCGCGGCACCGTGCAAGCAGCTGCTGCAGCACGACCGGACTGCCGTGACCCTGCAACTCCACGACGTCCTCGCCCGTGTAGCTGGCCGGGCCGGCGAACGCGATGGCGATGCCGTCGTCGAGCGTCTCGCCATCCTGGTCACGCAAGCGGACGTGATGCGCGTGGCGCGACCGCAACTCCCGGCCGCACAACGCACGCGCGATCTCGACCGCACGCGGGCCCGACAACCGCACGATGCCCACGCCCCCTGCACCGGTCGGCGTGGCGATCGCAGCAATGGTGTCGGTCGGCTGCATCCACGCCTCCTCAAAACCGGGGTCAGAGTGGCTTTTCGAAGCGCCCGGGGCCACATGGACATCTGCGAAGACACTCCACTCTGACCCCGGTTCTGCTGTCTGCTCAGGCCTTGGCCGGGGCTTCGCTGTAGCGCTTGATCATCCACCACTGCTGCAACAGGCCCAGGCCGCCGTTGGTGACCCAGTACAGCACCAGGCCCGAGGGGAAGAAGATCATGATCACGCCGAAGATCAGCGGCATCAGCTGCATGATCTTCTGCTGCATGGGATCGACACCGACCATCGGCGACAACTTCTGCGTCGCCCACATGATCGCGATGTTGAGCACCGGCAGGATGAAGTAGGGATCGCGTGCGGTCAGGTCCTGGATCCACAGCATCCACGGGGCGTGACGCAGCTCCACCGACTCGAGCAGCACCCAGTACAGGGCGAAGAACACCGGCATCTGCAGCAGCACCGGCAGACAGCCGCCGATCGGATTGATCTTCTCCTTCTTGTACAGCTCCATCATCGCCATCTGGAACTTCTGCTTATCGTCCCCGTAGCGTTCCTTGAGCTGAGCGATACGCGGCTGGAACTTGCGCATCTTCGCCATCGACTTGTACTGCGCGACCGACAGCGGGTAGAGCGCCAACTTCACCAGCAGCACCAGGCCGATGATCGACCAGCCCCAGTTGCCGATCAGGCCGTGCAGCTTGGCCAGCACCCAGAACAGGCCTTCGCCGAGCATTGCGAACAGGGTGAAGCGGCTGTAGTCGACGACGCGGTCCAAGCCGCGCACGCCCTGTGCCTTGATCAGGTCGACCTGCTTGGGCCCGATCCACAGCCGGGCGCTGGTGGCGGCCTGCTGGCCAGCGGCGACCGAGATCGGCGGGCCGAGCTCGCGGATCAGGTAGCGCGGCGCGCCGGTGCTGCGATCGACCTGCATCGAGATCGTGCTCGCATCGTCGGCGCGCGGGATCCAGGCGCTGAAGAAGTGGTGCTGCGCCATCGCGATCCACACCTGCGTGTCTTTCGCGTTGAGCGGACCGTCGCTTTCGAAATCGCCGAGCTGGCGGCGGCTGTAGCCGATCTCGCTGCCGAACCAGGTCGCACCGACCAGGCTGTAGGACTCGGGGTTGGTCATGCCGCGCTTGACCGCAGGCGCGGTGCGCATCAGCTGGCGATACGCGAAGCCCTGCCACGGTGCGCTGCCGGCATTGACGATCTCGTCGCGCACTTCGATCGCGTAGTCGGCCCGTGAGAACACGAAGTTGCGGCGGATGGTGACGCCGTCGGCGCCCGTCCACACGAACGGCACCACCAAGGTGCCTTCGCCGTCGGCCAGCGTGTAGGTCGAGGCCTGGCCCTCGGGTACGAACGCACCCTCGTGACTGGGCGCGGCGTTGTTGCCGCTGACCCAACCGGCCTGGGCGACGTAGTAATGCAGCGGATCGGCGTCGAGCATCCGCACCGGCGGGCTGCCAGCGTCCCGGGTCTGCGGGTAGGCCAGCAGGTCGGCCTCGACCACGTTGCCGCCGTCGAGCACGACGCGCAGCACATCGGTCTGCACCACCACCCGGCGCGCAGCGGCGGCGGCACTGGTCGCCGGCGCGGTGCTCGCACCCGGGACGGTGGGCGCCGCGGTCGCGGCCGGTGCTTCGGGGACAGCGGCACCTGGTGCCTGCGGCGTCGGCACCGTCGGCGAGCCGGCGGTGGCGGCGCTGGTCTGGGCCGGCTGCGCGGCGGCCGCCTTTTCCTTGCCCCACTCCATCCAGAGCAGCACGGCAACCATCAGCCAGGCGAGGATCAGGAAAGTACGGATCTGGTTCATCAGGCGGGCAGGCTCATGCGCCGGGCGTCGCCGGCGTGGATGGAATCGGGGAAGCGGGCATTGTGCCGACCGGGGCGTCCAGCGGCAACGCGCGGGCACGCCGCAATGCGGAGACGAAGGCCGTGCGCAGCGCGGCGTTGTCGGCGCCGGCCGCAGGCGGGCGAGCGACGACGACATAACTGCCGGGCTTGAGCGCCGCCTGGAGGAGGCGGAATTGGTCGCGCAGCACGCGCTTGATGCGGTTGCGGCCGACTGCGCGCTTATCGACCTTGCGCGAGACCGCCAGTCCGAGACGGGCTGGGCCGGGCTCGGGCAACAGATGCACGGCCAGCAACGGCGACGCGGTCCGCGTCGCGCTGGCGAAGATGCGATCGAAATCGGCACGCGCGCGAACGCGCACGTGCCGCGGGTAGCGGGCACCTGCGTTCATCGGGATGGCGCGGCGGACGGAACGGCGCGCGGCAGGTTGCGGCGCACCGTTCCGGCAGGAAGCATCCTGGCGGCGATTAGGCCGAGAGGACCTTGCGGCCCTTGGCGCGGCGACGGGCCAGGATCTTGCGGCCGTCGGCGGTCGCCATGCGGGCACGGAAGCCGTGGTCGCGCTTGCGCTTGAGGTTGCTGGGTTGGTAAGTGCGCTTGGTAGCCATGGTGACGCCTTCTGGGGCAACGCGACGAAAAGGAACCGGAAATTCTAGCGGCGCCCCGCCTGGCCGGTCAAGTCGGCCCTCCGACACGGGACGGGCGCGCCGCCGCGTCGCAGGGCGAGTGCCGACGGCGACATGGTAGTCTGCCAGCCCTCTTTCCCGGTGCCGGAAGTCGCGCGGCTGCGCGACGGCCGCACCGTACTTTTTGGTCGATTGCGCGCCCTATGGATGTCTGGCCCCGCTGCCTCCAACGCCTCGAAGCCGAGTATCCGGCCGAGGAAGTCCACACCTGGCTCAAGCCGCTGCAGGCCCGGGCCGATGCGCAGGCCACCGTGCTCTACGCGCCGAATGCGTTCGTCCGCGACGAGGTGCAGGCGCGCTACATGCCTCGCATCCGCGAGCTGCTGGCGCATTTCGCCGGCCATGACGAGGTGAGCCTGCAGGTCGGGTCGCTGCCACGCGCTGCCGCCCCGCCGCCGCCACACGCCGCGCCCGCGGCATTCGGCGAGTCCCGCTCCAGTACGCCGGCGGCGCCGATCGAGGCGTTCGCCGGCAACATGGACAGCCATTACACCTTCGACAACTTCGTCGAAGGCCGCAGCAACCAGATGGGTCGGGCCGCGGCCTGGCAGGCCGCGCTCAAGCCCGGCGACCGCGCGCACAACCCGCTGCTGCTCTACGGCGGCACCGGCCTGGGCAAGACCCATCTGATGTTCGCCGCCGGCAACGAGATGCGCCGGCAGAACCCCCGCGCGCGCGTGCTGTACCTGCGCTCGGAGGAGTTCTACAGCGCGTTCTTCCGCTCGATCCAGGAGAAGACGTCGGACCAGTTCAAGCGCCAGTTCCGCCAGATCGACGCGCTGCTGATCGACGACATCCAGTTCTTCGCCGGCAAGGACCGCACCCAGGAAGAGTTCTTCCACACCTTCAACACGCTGTTCGACAGCAAGCAGCAGATCATCATGACCTGCGACCGCTATCCGCGTGAGGTCGACGGCCTGGAGCCGCGGCTCAAGTCGCGGCTGGCGTGGGGGCTGTCGGTGGCGATCGACCCGCCGGACTTCGAGACGCGCGCCGCGATCGTGCTGGCCAAGGCCGCCGAGCGCGGCACCCAGGTCCCTGACGACGTGGCGTTCCTGCTCGCCAAGAAGATGCATTCGAACGTGCGCGACCTGGAGGGCGCGCTCAACACGCTGGCCGCGCGCGCCAACTTCATGGGGCGGGCAATCACCGTCGAGTTCGCGACCGAGACGCTGCGCGACCTGCTGCGGGCCCAGCAGCAGGCGATCAGCATCGCCAACATCCAGAAGGTCGTCGCCGACTACTACGGGCTGCAGATCAAGGACCTGCTGTCCAAGCGTCGGACACGCTCGCTGGCGCGGCCCCGACAGGTGGCGATGGCCCTGTCCAAGGAGCTGACCGAGCACAGCCTGCCGGAGATCGGCGAGGCCTTTGCCGGGCGCGACCACACGACGGTGCTGCATGCCTGCCGCCAGATCCGCACCCTGATCGAAAGTGACGGCAAGTTGCGCGAGGATTGGGACAAGCTGATCCGCAAGCTCAGCGAGTAAGCTGCGCAAATCCGGGGATTGCACAACACCGGGACGCGCAGTGGACAGCATGTGGATAATTTCGGACCTGCAAAGTTGCCCACAGCTTGATCCACTTCTCCACAGGCACTGTCCACCGGGTTTGAAGGCGTGAAATCTCGTTTGAAATCAGTGGCTTAAATGAGATATCACCCGGTTTTCGCTGCATCCAGCTCCACCTTTTTTAGATTTATAACCATCTTAAGAAAGCACGGCTCAAGGGGATAACACCGACATGCGCTTCAGTCTGCAACGCGAAACCCTGCTCAAGCCGCTGGCCCAGGTCGTCAACGTCGTCGAGCGGCGTCAGACCCTGCCCGTGCTGGCGAACCTGCTGGTCCAGGTCCAGGATGGGCAGCTGTCGTTGACCGGTACCGACCTCGAAGTCGAGATGGTCTCGCGCCGCGCCGTCGACGACGCACAGGACGGTGAGACCACGATTCCCGCACGCAAGCTGTTCGACATCGTTCGTGCGTTGCCCGACGGCAGCAAGGTCGCGATCTCGCAGTCGGGCGACAAGATCACGGTGCAGGCCGGCCGCAGCCGCTTCACGCTGGCGAGCCTGCCGGCAGGCGACTTCCCGTCGGTGGACGAGGTCGAGGCGACCGAACGCATCGCGGTGCCGGAAGCCGCGCTCAAGGAGCTGATCGAACGGACCGCGTTCGCCATGGCGCAGCAGGACGTGCGCTATTACCTCAACGGCCTGCTGTTCGACCTGGGCGAAACCCGCCTGCGCTGCGTGGCGACCGATGGTCACCGGCTGGCGCTGTGCGAGACCGAACTCGAAGCGGCGGTGCAGACCAAGCGCCAGATCATCCTGCCGCGCAAGGGTGTCACCGAGCTGCAGCGCCTGCTCGAGGGCGGCGACAAGATTCTGGAGCTGGAGCTGGGCCGCAACCATCTGCGAGTCAAGCGCGACGATGTGACGTTCACCAGCAAGCTGATCGACGGTCGCTTCCCCGACTACGAAGCCGTGATTCCGATCGGTGCCGACCGCGAAGTCGCAGTGGACCGCGAGCTGCTGCGCGCGGCGCTGCAGCGCGTGGCGATCCTGTCCAACGAGAAGTACCGTGGTGTGCGCGTCGAGGTCTCGCCGGGGATGCTGCGGATCAATGCGCACAACCCCGAGCAGGAAGAGGCGCACGAAGAGGTCGAGGCCGATACGAAGGTCGACGAGCTCGCGGTCGGTTTCAACGTCAACTACCTGCTCGACGCGCTGACTGCGCTGCGTGGCGAACAGGTGATCCTGAAGCTGCGCGATGCCAACTCCTCGGCGCTGGTGCGCGAGGCCGCGGACGAGCGCAGCCGCCACGTGGTCATGCCGCTGCGTCTCTGACGACCGGACTATCATGCGCGGGCCCGCCCGACGCACTGTTTCACGTGGAACAAGCGCCCGGCCATGCCGGGCGTTTTCCGTTGTCGACTTCACAGGACTTGCGTGCAGCTCACTCGACTCGATCTTGGCCGCGTACGGAACCTGGATGCGGTCTCCCTCGCGCCGGGACCGCGCCTGAATCTGTTGCTGGGCGCCAATGGTGCCGGCAAGAGCAGCGTGCTCGAGGGCCTGCACCTGATGGCCTATGGCCGCAGCTTTCGCGGCCGGGTGCGCGATGGCCTGATCCAGCGGGGCGCCGAAGCGCTGGAGGTCTATGCGGAGTGGCGACCGGACCCCGCACGTCCCGAGCAGCGGCGGCGCGCGGGGCTGCGCCATAGCGGGCAGGCGTGGACGGGGCGGCTCGATGGTCAGTCCGTCGGCCAACTCGGCGAGTTGTGCGCCGCACTGATGGTGGTGACCTTCGAACCTGGCAGCCACGCACTGATGTCCGGCGGAAGCGAGATCCGACGCCGCTATCTCGATTGGGGATTGTTCCACGTGGAACAGGACTTTCTGACGCAGTGGCGGCGCTACGCGCGAGCGCTGCGCCAACGCAACGCGTTACTGAAGGCTGGCGTTGGTGGTTCGCAGCTGGACGCCTGGGATCACGAGCTCGCGGACGCGGGCCAGCCGCTCGATCTGCGCCGCGAGGCCTATCTGGCGCGGTTGCAGACGGCGCTGCAGCGGATCGCAGCGGTGCTGGCCCCTACGCTGGGGGAGGCGACCCTGTCGTTCCAGCCAGGGTGGCGCAGGAACGACCTGTCGCTGGCGGACGCACTGCTGGTCGCGCGCGATCGGGATCGTGCGCTTGGTCATACCTCCGTCGGGCCACATCGCGCGGACTGGCGGATCGCCTTCGAGGCGCGGCCCGAACAAGGATTGCTGTCGCGCGGCCAGGCCAAGCAGGCCGCGCTGTGCTGCCTGCTTGCACAGGCAGCGGACTGTGCCGACGCGGCTGGCGGGCGCTGGCCCGTCGTCGCGCTGGACGACCTGGCATCGGAGCTGGATCGCGATCACCAGCGCCAGGTACTTGAGTTCCTCCATGCTGCGGATGCGCAGGTGCTATTGACGGGCACCGAGCGGCCGCCGCACTGGCCAGCGGAGTTGCTCGCTGACGTGCGTGTGTTCCACGTGGAACACGGCAAGATCGAAGGCGCCGGCCAGGGCAGGTGACTTGCCTCGACGGTCGTACCGACGTCGAGGATGGTTCCACGTGGAACCGGCCCGGTGCGCAAGGTAGTGTTGGCGTGTTTCACGTGGAACCACGCGCCGCCCCCTCCAGGTCCCACTGCCCGCGTCTGGCACATGCGCTACCGATGGAGCGCGGAACCAACTTCTGCGCTTGCCGGCTTGGCGCCATGCATTCGGTTGGTAGGGATCTGCTTCGTTGCCGACAAAAGAGGCCGAGCCATCGAAGACGGGTCTCCCATTGCGCCTGCCGATGGCCAGGACGTGGGCCGCCACATCTTGGTGTTCTGCCGCCGATCCTCAGGCCATCCAATAGCGCAATGCTCGCTGGCTGGCGGATGCCGCCGCCATGGCCGCCGACTCTCGGGCGCTGGCGGCCATGGCGCATGCGCCTGGCGCGGCGCGGGCAATGCGCGTCAGCGATCGCCGGGGCAGGGGGTACCCCACGGACGCGCCGCAGCGCACATCGCATCCGTCGCCGTCGAGCGCCGGTGTCTGCAAAGCCGCTGGACGCGCTCAGAAGGGGGCGGCGCGTCGCTTGCTTCAATCGTCGCGACAACATGGGCGTGCGGCGATGCGCCGTACGAACGTACTCGCAAGCGGTAATCAGCCTTCGGCAGAGCCCGTGAGGTCCTGCGACCCACGTCGCATGAGCGCCCGCCCAGTGGCAGCATCGTCCCGAATCTGTGCCGCCACAGCCGAAGGTTCCACGTGGAACCTCCCCGGGGAGGGCTGGGGGCGGGGTGGTATGATGGCCCTCTATGCCGGCCTGTTCGACCGCCGCATGTGCCTCGCGGCGCTTGCGCGTCGCGGACCGCGCGCCTGCCAGACAGCGAATCGAATGAGCGACGAGACCATCCACGGCGGCGCCCCCGCCAATACCGATTACGATTCCAGCCGGATCACCGTGCTGCGCGGCCTCGAGGCCGTCCGCAAGCGGCCGGGCATGTACATCGGCGACGTACACGATGGCACCGGCCTGCACCACATGGTGTTCGAGGTCGTGGACAACGCGATCGACGAAGCGCTCGCCGGCCATGCCGACGAGGTCGTCGTGACGATCCACGAGGACGGCTCGGTTTCGGTGTCCGACAACGGCCGCGGCATCCCGGTCGACATCCACAAGGAAGAGGGCGTGTCGGCCGCGCAGGTCATCATGACCCAGCTGCACGCCGGCGGTAAGTTCGACGACAACAGCTACAAGGTCTCCGGCGGCCTGCACGGCGTGGGCGTTTCGGTGGTCAATGCGCTGAGCGAGAAGCTCACGCTCGACATCTGGCGCGACGGCTACCACCACCATCAGGAATATGCGACCGGCGAGCCGGTGGCCCCGCTCGAGCGCCGCGAGGCCTCGACCAAGCGCGGCACCACGCTGCGCTTCTGGCCGGCCGTGGCGACGTTCAGTGACGTCACCTTCCACTACGACATCCTGGCCCGTCGCCTGCGCGAACTCTCGTTCCTCAACTCCGGCGTCAAGGTCACCCTGGTCGATCTGCGCGGGGAAGGGCGGCGCGATACCTACCAGTACGAAGGCGGCATCCGTTCGTTCGTCGAGCATCTGGCACAGCTCAAGACGCCGCTGCATCCCAACGTGATCTCCGTCACGGGCGAGCAGAGCGGCATCACCGTCGATGTCGCGCTGCAGTGGACCGACGCGTACCAGGAAACGATGTTCTGCTTCACCAACAACATCCCGCAGAAGGACGGCGGCACGCATCTGCAGGGCTTCCGCGCTGCGCTCACGCGCACGTTGACGCAGTACATCGAGCACAACGGCATCGCCAAGCAGGCCAAGGTCGCGCTGTCGGGCGACGACATGCGCGAGGGCATGATCGCGGTGCTGTCGGTGAAGGTGCCCGACCCGAGTTTCTCGTCGCAGACCAAGGAAAAGCTGGTCTCCTCCGAAGTCCGCCCGGTCGTCGAGAGTGCGTTCGGCCAGCGGCTGCAGGAGTTCCTCGAGGAAAACCCGAACGAAGCGCGCGCGATCGCCGGCAAGATCGTCGATGCCGCCCGTGCGCGTGAGGCCGCGCGCAAGGCGCGCGATCTGACCCGCCGCAAGGGGGCGCTGGACATCGCCGGCCTGCCGGGCAAGCTCGCCGATTGCCAGGAAAAGGACCCGGCGCTGTCGGAACTGTTCATCGTCGAGGGCGACTCGGCCGGCGGTTCGGCCAAGCAGGGCCGCAATCGCCGCAACCAGGCGGTGCTGCCGCTGCGCGGCAAGATCCTCAACGTCGAGCGCGCGCGGTTCGACCGCATGCTCGCGTCGGCCGAAGTCGGCACGCTGATCACCGCGCTCGGCACGGGCATCGGCAAGGACGAGTACAACCCCGACAAGCTGCGCTACCACCGCATCATCATCATGACCGACGCCGACGTCGACGGCTCGCATATCCGCACGCTGCTGCTGACGTTCTTCTACCGGCAGATGCCGGAGCTGATCGAGCGCGGTCATGTCTACATCGGCCTGCCGCCGCTGTACAAGATCAAGCAGGGCAAGAACGAGCTCTATCTCAAGGACGACGCGGCGCTCGACGCCTATCTGGCCGGCAATGCGGTCGAGGGTGCGCAGTTGATTCCCGCGGCCGGCGAACCGGCGATCGAAGGTGTTGCCCTGGAACGTCTGCTGCTCGATTTCGCAGCGGCCAAGGACGCGATCGCGCGCAACGCACACCGTTACGATCCGGCCGTGCTGGAACTGCTGCTCGACGCCGCGCCGCTGTCGGGCGATGCCGAGGCCGCGCAGGATGCACTGCGTGCGCTGGAAGGACGTCTCAACCAGTCCGGGCTGGGCCGTCCGCGTTACCGGTTCTCGGTGCAGCCGGCCAATGAATCGCGCGGCGCGGTGCTGACGATCGAACGCCAGCACATGGGCGTCGACCTGATCCAGATGGTGCCGCTGGCCGCGCTTGAAAGCGGCGACCTGCGTGCCGTCGGCGAGATCGCGCGCCAGCTGCACGGCCTGATCCGAGAAGGCGCGCAGATCGTCCGCGGCAATCGCGCCCAGCCGGTCAAGACCTTCGCAGGCGCCCAGGCGTGGCTGCTCGAGGAAGCCAAGAAGGGGCGGCAGATCCAGCGCTTCAAGGGCCTGGGCGAAATGAATCCCGAGCAGCTGTGGGACACGACGGTCAATCCCGAGACGCGACGCCTGCTGCAGGTGCGGATCGAGGACGCGGTCGCCGCCGACGAGATCTTCAGCACGCTGATGGGCGATGTCGTCGAGCCGCGCCGCGCCTTCATCGACGACAACGCGCTCAAGGTCGCCAACCTCGACGTCTGAGGACGCGCGCCGCGCGGCCTGCGCCGCGCAGGCCGTGCGCCCGGATTGACGGAACGTTAATCCGGGCCGCACTACAACGGATGCCCTGACCATCCGTATTCGAGCAAGGGGAAGCCCGACCATGAAAGCGCCCATCGCAGCCGTGACCGTTGCGTTGCTGCTCACCGCCTGCGCCACCACCACGTCGCCGACCGGGCGCACCCAGTACGTGGGCGGCGTCTCCCAGGCCCAGCTCAACCAGATGGGCGAGCAGGCGTTTGCCGAGACCAAGGCCAAGACCCGGCAGTCGAGCGACGCCCGGCAACAGGCTTACGTGCGCTGCATCGTGACCGACATCGTGCGCGAGCTGCCCGCCAACTGGCAGCAGCTCAAGTGGGAGTCGGTGGTGTTCGTCGACGACAACCCCAACGCATTCGCGCTGCCCGGCGGCAAGGTCGGTGTCCATACCGGCATCCTGACCGTGGCCAAGAATCAGGACCAACTGGCGGCCGTCATCGCGCACGAGATCGGCCACGTCTATGCCAACCATCACGACGAGCGCATCACCCGCCAGCTCGGTGCCCAGGGCGCACTCGGCGTCGCCGGTGCGTTGCTCGGCTCGCGCTACGGCGAAGGCGCGCAGCAGACCACCAGCCAGCTCGGCGGCGCGGCGTTGCAGGCGACGTTCCTGCTGCCCGGTACCCGCACGCAGGAAACCGAGGCCGACGTGGTGGGGCAGGAGCTCATGGCCAAGGCCGGGTTCGACCCGCGCGCGGCCGTTGCGCTGTGGCAGAACATGATCACCGCCAGCGGCGGCAATCAGCCGCCGCAGTGGCTATCGACCCACCCCAACCCGCAGAACCGCATCGCCGAACTGCAGGCGCGCGCGACGTCGCTGGTGCCGGTCTACGAGCAGGCCCGCGCGGCCGGTCGCCGCCCCAACTGCGGTTGATCGGGCTGCCCACGACGGTCGAGCGTCGGCCATAATCGCCGTCCAGACTCCTGCGCCCGCGTTCGCGGCGCATCCACCCCAATCGAGGTGATCCGATGTCCAAGTCCCGTTTCTCTCACAAGGCGCTGGTCGCCGCGATGACCACTGCGCTGCTAGCCTTCGCTGTGCCGGCGATGGCGCAGGACGAGGGCGGTAGCGATCGCAGCGAGCGCAGCAGCCGTGCGGACCGCAGTTCGCGCTCGGCCGATCGCAGCGAGCGCCGTGGCGGCCGCCAGGCGCAGCAGAAGGAAGAAGCGCGCTATCCCAACGCCACGCGCAAGGAGCCGGGCGTGCAGGCCAGCCAGCGTGTGGTCAAGGATCTCAACGCGTTGTCGGAGGCCTACAACGCGCAGGACGCGGCGAAGGGGCTGCCGCTGGCCGAGCAGATCATCGCCAACGAGCGCGCGAACGAGTACGACAAGTCGATGGCCGCGCTGCTTGCCGGCCAGTTCCTGCTCAACGACGACAACGCCCGTGCAATCACGTACCTGGAACAGGCGATCGCCGGTGGCGGCCTGGACAACAACAACCACTTCCAGGCGATGCTGATCGTCGCCCAGCTGCAGGCGCAGGAGCAGGACTATGCCGCCGCGCTGGCGTCGCTGGAGCGCTATCTCGCCGAGTCCGGATCGTCCGATCCCAAGGATCAGGCGCTCAAGGGCAATCTGCTCTATCGCCTCGAGCGTTACCCCGAGGCGATCGCCACGCTCAAGCCGCTGGTTGAAGGCGGCGGCGAGGTCGATCCACAGTGGACGCAGGTGCTGATGGGCGCCTACGCCGAGTCGGGCAACACCGCCGAGGCCACGCGCCTGGCCGAACAGGTCGCGCAGGCGACGCCGGACGACAAGCGCTCGCAGATCAACCTCGCCGTGTCCTACCTGCAGACCGATCAGAACGACAAGGCGATCGAGGTGTTCGAGCGTCTGCGCAGCAGCGGCCAACTGACCGAGGACACGGAGTACCGCAACCTCTACGCGCTGTATCTCAACAGCGACGGCAAGGAGCGCGAGGCGATCGCGGTGATCAACGAAGGCCTGCAGAAGAACATCCTGCCGTCCGACTACCGCACGCTGTCGGCGCTCGCCCAGGCGTACTACTTCTCCGACCAGATCGAGCCGGCGATCGAGACCTGGCGCAAGGCGGCGCCGCTGGCCGAGAACGGCGAGACCTACCTCAACCTGGCGCGTGCACTGCACCAGGAAGGCCGCAGCGCCGAAGCCAAGGAGGCCGCGCGCCAGGCGATCGCCAAGGGGCTCAAGTCCAATGCCGACGCGGAGCGAATCATCTCCGCCCGTTAAGGAAAAGTTCTGCGCGTCACGGATGGTGCACGTTACTCGGATTGGTATAAGCTTCAGGATTCCTGCCGCCAGACAGGGCGGCAGGTTGACCTTTCCACCGGAGCGTTTCGCTCTGGCCTCACGTGAGTTCTCCGCATGACGCAACGCTCGACGACGACCAACGACGAAGACGAAGGCCTGAACTGGGCCCGCATCGCCGGATTCACGATGGTGGTCGCCTTCCACGCCGCCGCGGTCATGCTGCTGCTGGCGCCGGTGAATCCGCCGAACGCTGCCCCCGAAGAAGAGATGGCCACCCGCGTGGTCATCATCGAGCCGCCGCCGCCGCCGCCCCCGCCGCCGCCCCCGCCGCCCGAACCGCCGAAGCCGCAGCCCATCAAGGAGCTGTCGCCGCCGCGACCGACACCGGTGCCACCGCCGCCCGAAGCGCCGCCGGTCGTGTTCGACGATCCGTCGCCGATGGATGCCCCGGCCCCGCCGCCGGCTCCGCCCGCGCCGCCCGCGCAGGTCGCCGACATCGGTGCCAGCGTCGACATCTCGTCGAAGAACATGAACCCGCCGCGCTACCCGCCGGCCGCCGCCCGTGCCCAGATCGAGGGCACCGTCATCCTCGTCATCGACGTCGATGCGCAGGGCAACGTCACCAACGTCTCGGTCGAGAAGTCCAGCCGCAACCGCGATCTCGACCGCGCCGCGATCGAGGCCGCCCGCAAGTGGTCGTTCGCTCCGGCGATGAAGAATGGCCAGCCGGCCGCCGGTCGCGTCCGCGTCCCGGTCGACTTCAGCCTGAGTTGATCATGGCGGCCTAAGGGCCGCGCAGATTCGGCGCCCGTTCGCGGGTGCCTGTTAGTCCCCGCGTCACGTTCCACTTCTTCAAACCACTACATCTAGAAGGTAAGCGTTATGCTGCAGGAAACCACCACCGCCCCGACCGGAGCCGGCAACGCTGCAGCCCTGCAGCAGATGGGCTTCGCGGACATGATTCAGCACATGGACGCGGTCGGCTGGGTCGTCCTCATCGTGCTCGTCACGATGTCGGCCATGTCGATCTACTGGATCATCTACAACGCGATCAAGAATGCCCGCCTGCGCGGCAGCTCGGACCGCGTCATCAACACGTTCTGGGAAACCCCGAACGCCCAGGATGCGATCCGTCACATGGAAGAGCAGCCCAAGAGCGAGCCCTTCTCGAAGGTCGCCCTGGACGCCGCCCAGGCCGCTGCGCACCACCAGCGTCACGAAGGCTCGCGCCTGGTCGAGTCGCTGAACCGCTCGGAGTTCGTCGACCGCGCGCTGCGTCAGGCCGTCACCCGTGAATCGCTGAAGCTCGAGAACGGCCTGACCGTGCTCGCGACCGTCGGTGCGACCGCGCCGTTCGTCGGTCTGCTCGGTACGGTGTGGGGCATCTACCGCGCCCTGATCCGCATCGGTGCCAGCGGCCAGGCCGACATCGGCGCAGTGGCAGGCCCCGTGGGCGAGGCGCTGATCATGACCGCGATCGGTCTGGGCGTCGCGATCCCGGCGGTGCTGGGCTACAACTTCTTCGTCCGCCTCAACCGCGGCACGAACAACAAGCTCGACACGTTCGCGCACGACCTGCACGACTTCTTCGCCACCGGTTCGCGCGTCGGCGATGCCGTCCCGCCGGCCAAGGTCTAAGAACGTACGTCAGTAGCGACAACGGAGTCCCGATATGGCTTTCAGCTCAGGTGGTGGCGGTAACGACAAGGTCAACGCCACGATCAACATCGTCCCGCTTGTCGACGTCATGCTGGTGCTGCTGATCATCTTCATGGTCACAGCACCGATGATGGCGCACAAGGTCAAGGTCGAGTTGCCGCAGGCCAATCTGGACGAGCGTCCGGATACGGCGCCCCCGGCGCCGCCGATCACGGTCGCGATCACCGACAGCGGCGAGATCTACGTCAACGACGAGCCGGTGTCGATTGAGTTGCTCGAGAGCACGCTGTCGGTCGAGGCGCAGAAGACGCCTCAGCCGCCGGTCAACATCCGGGCCGACTCGACCGCCAAGTACCGGACGGTCAACCAGGTGGTCAACGTTGCGCAGGCCCAGGGCATGCGCAAGGTCGGCTTCGTGGCGACGACCGAAAGCAACTAAACCGGAGCATCATCCATGGCATTTTCATCCGGTGGCGAAGGCCCAATGGCCGACATCAACATCATTCCGCTCTGCGACGTGATGTTGGTGCTGCTGATCATCTTCATGGTGACGGCGCCGCAGTTGTCCTATCCGATCGACATCGACCTGCCGCAGCGGTCGACCCAGCAGCCTGACAATCCGGTGGAACCGCCGGAGCCGATCAAGCTGCGCATCGACGGCTCGGGCCAGATCTTCTGGAACGACAGCCCGACGCCGGTCTCGGCGCTGCGCAACATGATGGAATCGGAAGTCCAGCGCGATCCGACCAACCAGCCCACGCTGGAGATCGACACCAACGAGGACGCCGATTACGGCGTGCTGGCGAAGGTGCTGGCCGAGGCCAAGAACGCGCAGATGCAGAAGATCGGATTCGTCCGCAAGTAATCCGCAATACCGCCGACGCGCCTGCAGCACGCTCGGCGCTTACCCTGCTTCATTTGACGCCGCCTTCGGGCGGCGTTTTTTTAGGTTCGACGCTGCCGCGTGGATGGTGTTGCTGCGCATGCGCGGCGCGAACACGATGAGAGGCGATGAGGGCGATCCGCGGGCACCGTTCGTCTTCCCGTTGCCGATGACACGGTGCCAACCTGCGCGAAGCGTCCCATCGCAGCCCCGCCGAGCGCGCGAGGCGCCCCGACCACTCCCGCACGCGGCGAAGGTACTCGCGACGCCCTCGCCTGTGCCGCGCTCACGCGGGAGCACATCAAAGCGCAGCCACTCACGCCTTCCCCCAGCGCGGGGGAAGATTGGGATGGCGGCGCTTTGCCGGCGTCAACGCTCTGCGTTGACGATCGCGAGATAGCGACCGACCGTGGGGGCAAGGCCGTCGTAGAGCGCCTCCCCGATCAGGGCGTGGCCGATGGAGACCTCGTCGACGGTGCCGAGCGCGTCGAGCAGCGCGCCGAGATTGGCCTGGCTCAGATCGTGACCGGCATTGACGCCCAAGCCGGCCGCGCGTGCGCGGCCGGCTGTGTCGACGAGACCGGGCAGCGCGGCCTCGGGCGTGCCGGCGGCGAAGGCTTCGGCCCAGGGGCCGGTGTAGAGCTCGATGCGATCGGCGCCGGTGGACACTGCCGCCTCGATGTCGGCGCCGGCATCGGCGAACAGGCTGACGCGGCAGCCCAGTGCGTGCAGTTGGGCGACCAGAGGATGCAGCACGGCGCTGTCGCGGGTGAAGTCGAAGCCGTGGTCGGAGGTCAGCTGTGCATCGCCGTCGGGCACCAGCGTGACTTGCGCGGGACGGACCTGTGCGCAGAGCGCGAGCAGGCCGGGATAAGCGCCGCGCGCAGGCGCGAATGGGTTGCCCTCGATGTTGAACTCGACGTCGCGCGCGGCCGTCAGTGCGCCCAGTGCGAGGACGTCATCGGTACGGATATGCCGGGCGTCGGGGCGCGGGTGCACGGTGATGCCGTGCGCGCCGGCATCCAGGCAAACCCGGGCGGCGTGCAGCACGTCGGGATCGCGCCCGCCGCGTGAGTTGCGCAGCACGGCGATCTTGTTGAGGTTGACGCTCAGTCGGGTCGTGCGCCGAGTGAGGACATTGCGCGCATCGCTCATGCGCCGGGCGGAGGTGGCAGGTCTGGCGTCGTGGCGGCGGCGGCCCGGCGGGCTTGCGCCTGCTCGCGCAGACGGCGCAGTTCCACCGGATCGACCATCATCGCTTCGCTGCGGCTGCGTTCGCCCACGCGCTGGGCCAGCAGACCGAGCACGCCGACGACGACCAGCGCCAGCGACAACAGCAGGGCAACCACCGCCACCGGCACCGATGTGGTGGTGAACGCAACGACGATCGCGCCGAGCGCGAGCAGCAGCAACAACCACGACATGGGCAGGGCCTCCGCCTGACTTGGGTGCAGTCTAACCGCTCGAAGGCGCAGCGCCAGAGGCCGAGTGTGACCTGCCATCGGAGCGTGATCGGCCGGTGTTGCCGCCCATCGTCGCGCGTCTGCGCTCAGGCGAACTCGGGCGGAAGATGGGCGGCGACCCGGGTCCAGTCGTGGACGATCGCGGCGGCGACGCGGCCGCGTGGCGTCGGTACCGCGCCGATATGGACCCGCAGGTGGACCAGCAGCCAGGCATCCGACCAGCCCGACCAGTTGCCGGCCACGCTGCGCAGGTTGGGCGCCAGCACCGGGTAGACCTCGCCCCACAGGGCGCGGTGCACTTCGTCGGCGCTGTAGCTGGTGTCGCGCACCACGCGGGCGATCGCGGCGATCGCGCCATCGTCGATCTCGGTGTCGAGAAACAGCGCCGACAGCGCTTGCCACAGCTGCAATCGCTTCGGCTCGACGGAGGGCTGGACGGGCGACGCCTTGTTGCTGGGGGGCATGGGAAGGTGTCCTCGTGCGCACGCGCGTCGGGCGGGCGCGTCTTGCGTGTCGACTACAGCAGCGGCGAGCACAGCCGTGCCAGCGCCTCGGGCAAGCGCGCGGTCAGCAGCGGGCGGTGCCTGCCGCGCTGCACGCGCGGGGCATGCGCGAACTCCCGTTCGATGATCTGCGCGAGCGCGGTGGCGACGCCCGGATCGTCGAACAGCACCGACAGCTCGAAGTTCAGCCGGAAACTCCGGTGGTCAAAGTTCGCGCTGCCGATGATCGCCAGGCTGTCGTCGATCAGCAGCGATTTGCTGTGCAGCATCCGCGAGCGGTACTCGTAGATCTTGACCCCGGCGACCAGCAGTTGACCGAAGTAGGATCGCGCGGCGAGCGTCACCAACTGCGAGTCGCTGGTGCGCGGCACCAACAGGCGCACGTCGAGTCCGGCGAGCGAGGCCGAGGTCAGCGCCATCATCGCCGCCTCGCCCGGCACGAAGTAGGGCGTCGTCAGCCAGACGCGATGCCGTGCGGCATGGATCGCGCCGACATGGAGGCGGTGGATCGCCTCCCAGTTCGAATCCGGGCCGGAGGTCAGTACCTGAGTGCGGATCGGGCCGGGGTCGGCGGCTGGCGTCTGCGCCTCGACATCGGCGAGGAAGTCGCGTCGGCCGGTCGCGTAGGCCCAGTCCTCGGCGAACACCAGTTGCAGCGTGCGCACCGACTTGCCGATCAGCCGCATGTGCAGATCGCGGTAGGCGTCGGCGCGCAGGCGCTCGTCCTGCTCGTCGGTGACATTCATCCCGCCGGTGTAGGCGATCCGGCCATCGATCACGACCAGCTTGCGATGGGTGCGCAGGTTGGTCCACGGGCGCTTCCAGACCCGCCCAAAGCGCATCGGGTGAAACCAGGCGAGTTCGCCGCCGGCCTCGACCAGTGCAGCGAAGAAACTGCGCCGGGCGCGCGTGCCGACGAAATCGAGCAGCAGCCGGACCCGCACACCGGCGCGCGCGCGCTCGACCAATGCGTCGCGCAGCGCGCTGCCGGTCGTGTCGGGCTCGAAGATGTAGTACTCCAGGTGCACGTGGTGGCGTGCCTGGGCGATGTCGGCGAGCAATGCGGTGTACTTCGCTGCGCCGTCGACCAGCAGATCCACCTCCGCCGACGAAGTCGCCGGCAATCCCGTCGTGTTCTGCGCCAGGCGGACGAGCTCGGCGGCGTCACCGTCTTCGCTGTCGATCTGGGCGCTGTGCATCCAAGCGCGGCTGCGGCTGCGACGCAGCCGGTTGCGATGGATCTTCTGCGGTCCGAACACGTGATAGATCAGAAAGCCCACGTAGGGCAGCAGCGCCAGGCCGAGCAGCCAGCTCATGGTCGCGACTGGCTCGCGCTTCTGCAGCACGATCCAGCCGCCCAGCAGAATCAGATAGAGCAGCCAGCCGGCGATCAGAAGCGCGAGCAGGTGCGGGGCGGTGACGAGCGAATCCCAGGCGCGCTGCACGGTCGGTTCCAGCCATGGCGGCGCCGGTCGCGCCGCGCACAGGATAAATGCGCACGCGGCCGCTGCGATGACGGCCTCGTCGCACCCGCTGAGACGCCCGCCCGGCATTGTGGGCCGATGAGCGCCGATCGCCTCCGCCCGCCTGTGCCTGCGGCCCGCAAGGGGCGCGGTAGCGCGTCATGGGTCCCCGGACGCTTTGAGAAACGGGTCGCGGTGGCCGAGGACGATGGCTGGGAGGCGCTGCAGATGCTGCAGGACGAGGCCTCGGCGCCGGAGACCGTGGTCGTCGAGGAACACGCGCGCAGCGTGCTCACCCGCAACCGCTCGCCCGATGTCGGCTTCGACCGCTCGGTCAATCCCTACCGCGGCTGCGAGCATGGCTGCATCTACTGCTTCGCGCGGCCCTCGCACGCCTACCTCGACCTGTCGCCCGGCCTGGACTTCGAGACCCGGCTGTTCGCCAAGACCAACGCCGCCGAACGGCTGCGCGCCGAGCTCGCCAAGCCGGGCTACGTCTGCGCGCCGCTGGCGCTGGGCATCAACACCGACGCCTACCAGCCCATCGAGCGTCGCTACCGGGTCACCCGCGAGCTGATCGCGCTGCTGGCGCAGGCCCGGCACCCCTTCAGCCTGATCACCAAGAGCGCCGGCATCGTGCGCGACCTCGACCTGCTCGCGCCGCTGGCGGCCCAGGGGCTGGTGACCGTGCACTTTTCGGTGACCACGCTCGACCATCGCCTGTCGGCTCGCATGGAGCCGCGGGCGGCCGCGCCGCATGCCCGCCTGCGTGCGATGCGCGCGCTGGCGGCGGCGGGTATCCCGGTCGGTGTGATGGTCGCGCCGGTGGTGCCGGCGATCACCGATCACGAACTGGAGGCGATCCTGGGCGCCGCACGCGAGGCCGGTGCGGACTCGGCGGGCTATGTGCTGCTGCGCCTGCCGCACGAGCTCAAGACGCTGTGGCGCGAATGGCTGGACCTGCACTATCCCGATCGCGCCCAGCATGTGATGAGCCTGCTGCAGCAACTCCATGGCGGGCGCGACTACGACAGCCGCTTCGGCCACCGCATGCGCGGCCAGGGGCCGTTCGCCGACCTGCTCGCCCAGCGCTTTGCGCGGGCGCGGCGCGCACTGGGTTTTGGCCGGCTGCCGCCGCTGCGGACCGATCTGTTCGTCGCGCCGCAACCACCGTCGCCGCAGGGCACGCTGTTCTAGGGCGCATTCACGGCGCGTGCACGATACGTCCACGCCTGGATTTTCTACACTGCACGGCTTCCCGCCGCCTGCGCCGCGCATGCCCGACGCTGTCTCCCTGCCCTCGCCCGGTGCCCCCACCGCGCAGATCGATGTGTTCGACCATCTCGCCATCGGTCTGGCGCAGCTCGCGCCCGATGGCACGTGGCGGCGTGTCAATGGGGCGTTGACTGCGCTGCTCGACCGTAGCCCGGACGCGCTGGTCGGCACTGCCGCGCATCGCGAGGGGTTGGCACCGGTTGCCGCGCAGCTCGACCAGGCACTGGCTGGGTTCGCCGGTGGCGGCGACGGCCTGCACGCAATCCCGGTCGCGATCGACCGGGGCGAGGACGGCACGCGGTCGCTGCAGCTGACGCTGACCGCGCTGCCGGGCGGTGACGCGCTGCTGCAGGTCCACGATATGACCGCGCTGCGTGCGATGGAACTGCTGCAGGACACGCTGGCGTTCGGCATCTCGCACGAGCTGCGCGCGCCGGTGCGCACGATCGAGCAGTTCTCCCGGCGCCTGGCCGCGCAGGGCGAGGACGCCGATGCCGTCGTGGTGCGCGACCATATGCAGCGAATCCGTGGCGCAGCGACGCAGGCCGGCGCCTTGATCGACGCATTGCTCGAGACCATGCGCGCCGCGCGTCCGCTGCGGCAGCCCGGGCCCGTCGACATCAGCCTGCTGGGCGACTGGATCTGCGCCGAGCTGCAAGATGCCGATCCCGGGCGCGCGGCGCAGATCCACGTCGCTTCCGGGCTGTGGGCCTGGGGCGACGAGCATGCCCTCAAGCAGATGCTCGGCAAGCTGCTGCACAACGCCTGGAAGTTCTCCGCCGATCGCGACACCGTGCGGATCGATCTCGATGGCGAGCGAGTCGGCGACCGCCTGCGGCTGCGCGTGCGCGATGCCGGCCGCGGCTTCGACATGCGCTATGCTGATCGACTGTTCGTGCCGTTCCGGCGCTTGCACGGCGCCGACGACGGTGCCGGCCATGGATTGGGGCTGGCGATTGCCCAGCGGGTCGCGCATGCGCATGGCGGCCGCATCCGGGTGGAATCGGCGGAGGACGTCGGGACCACTTTCCACATCGACCTGCCGGCACCGCCGGCCGAGGACGCATCGCCCCAATGAGCGAACACACGATCCTGTTGATCGAGGACAACCCCGACGACGCTGAGCTCACCCGCATCGCGTTCGCGGAAGCCCGGATCGATGGCCGACTGGTGGTGGTCGGCGACGGCGCCGAGGCGCTCGATTACCTGTTCGCACGCGGCCGCCACGCCGGACGCGACGCGAGCCAGCTGCCGTCGATCGTGCTGCTCGACCTCAACCTGCCCAAGCTCGATGGCCGCGAAGTGCTGCAGGCGCTGCGCGCCAGTCCGGCAACGCGCGGCCTGCCGGTGGTCGTGCTGACGACCAGCACCGAGCCGTTCGACGTCGAGGCCAGCTACGCGATGGGCGTCAACAGCTACATCCGCAAGCCTGTGGATTTCGGCAAGTTCGTCGAAGTCGTCAAGCAGATCGGCCTGTACTGGCTGGTGCTCAACCACCCGCGCGGCTAGGGCATCGCGCGCCCGGCGGTGCAGCGGCAGGGATACGCACATGCGGCGACTGCCGGCGCCCCTGGCGCCGTCCCGTGATGACCGCGGCGCCTCAGCCCTTGCCGTACAGCGCTTCGGCGCGCTGGAACAGGATCCAGCTGGTGGCGATGAACTTGTCGCCGCCCTGCGGCTTGTTGCCGCGATGGGTATGGGTGAACGCGGTCGGCGCGATCAACAGGTCGCCGGTGCGCGGCGCGATCCGGCGCTGCTGGAACAGGAACTCGGTCTCGCCGGCCTCGAAGCCGTCGTTGAGGTAGATCGTCCACAGCAGGTGGCGATGCAGGGTCTCGCAGCCGGCATCGCGTGGAAACAGCTCGCAGTGCCAGTACGGGTAGCCACCCTCGCCCGCTGCGTACCACTGCAGGTTGATCTGGCCGGGCCGCAGGCAGGTCTGCAGCAGGCCGCCGAGCCGGGCGTCGTCCATGTCGGCGAAGTCCTCGGCAACCAGTCGTCGAGGTGTGCCGGCCGCATCGGGTTGTTGCAGCATCAGCGGCGCGATCAGGGCCTGCGGGTACCGGCGCAGGTAGCGCAGCAGGCCGCCGTAGACGGCCACGTTGAGCTGACGGACCACGTCGGCCCAGTCGCTGCGATCGCCCAGCGACAGGTCGCGGCTGCGCTTGAGCTCGGGGTGCAGCCCGCCGCCGACCTGCCCGGGCTGCAGGTCGGGGCTGGCGCGCAGCCGCGCGACGATCGCCGCGCAGGCCTCCGGCGCCAGGGCGCCGGGCACGACTTCGATGAAGTCGGCCGCGGTCACGCGGCGTCGCCGTCGTGTCGCAGGTGGTAGCCCGTCGCGGCCTCGACCTCGTCGCGCGAGCCCAGGAACACCGGCACGCGCTGGTGCAACGAGTCGGGCTCGATGTCCAGGATGCGGGTACGCCCGTTGGTTGCCGCGCCGCCGGCCTGCTCGACCAGCATCGCCATCGGGTTGGCTTCGTACATCAGCCGCAGCTTGCCGGGCTTGGACGGGTCCTTGCGGTCCCAGGGATAGATGAAGATCCCGCCGCGGGTCAGGATGCGATGCACGTCGGCGACCATCGCCGCGACCCAGCGCATGTTGAAGTCCTTGCCGCGGGGGCCGTCGGCGCCGGCCAGCAGGTCGGCGACGTAGGCCTGCGTCGGCGCTTCCCAGTGGCGCTGGTTGGACATGTTGATCGCGAACTCGCGGGTCGTGTCGGGAATCCGCAGGTCGGCCCGGGTCAGTACGAACGAGCCCTGCTCGCGGTCGAGCGTGAAGGCGTGCGTGCCGTGGCCGATCGTGAGCACCAGCATCGTGCTCGGCCCGTACAGGCAGTAGCCGGCGGCGACCTGGGTGCGGCCGGCCTGCAGGAAGTGCGCGTCTTCGACCGCGGCCGTGCCCTCGGGGCAGCGCAGGACCGAGAAGATCGTCCCGACGCTGGCATTGATGTCGATGTTGGAGCTGCCGTCGAGCGGGTCGAACACCAGCAGGTAGTTGCCGCGCGGGAAGGCGTCGGGAATGGGTTCGCAGTGCGCCATTTCCTCCGACGCGCACGCGGCCAGGTGGCCGCCCCAGGCGTTGGCCTCGAGCAGGATCTCGTTGCTGATCACATCGAGCTTCTTCTGCGCTTCGCCCTGGACGTTGATGCTGCCCGCCTCGCCGCCGGCCTCGCCGAGCACATCGCCCAGCGCGCCCTTGCCGACCGCGACCGAGATGCGCTTGCATGCGCGCGCGACCACCTCCAGCAGCAGCCGCAGGTCCGGGGTGACGTGCCCCAGGCGTTGCTCCTCGATCAGGTGGCGGGTCAGGGAGATGGCGGGCATGGCGGCTCCACGGCGGACAGGGTGGCGGCATTGTCGCCCGGAAGCGCCGCGCTGTCCCGGCGGCATCGCGCGCGCGACGCCGGCCGGCTATCCTGCATGGGTTTGCCGCGCGCCCGACGCGCCGCATCTCCTCCCCCTCAACCGTCGCAGGCCGTGCCGTGTCCTCCTTCTTCGCTGCTGTCGAACTCGTCCCCGGTGATCCCATCCTCGGTCTGACCGAGGCCTACAACGCCGATCCGCGCACCACCAAGGTCAATCTCGGCGTGGGCATCTACTACGACGAGGCCGGCCGCATTCCGGTGCTGGACGCGGTGCGCGAGGTCGAGCAGCGCCTGGCCGCCGAAGCCAAACCGCGCGGCTACCTGCCGATCGACGGCATGCCCGACTACACCCGCGCGACCCGCGAGCTGTTGTTCGGCGCCGATTCGCCGCTGCTCGCCGACGGCCGCGTCGCGACCACCCAGACGATCGGCGGCAGCGGCGCGCTGCGCACCGGCGCCGACCTGCTGAAGAAGCTGCTGCCGCACGCGACGATCGCGATCAGCAACCCGAGCTGGGAGAACCATCGCGCGGTGTTCGGCGCGGTCGGGTTCGAGGTCGTCGACTACACCTACTTCGACCCCGCCCGCCACGGCATCGACTTCGACGGCATGCTCGCCGACCTGCGCAAGCTCGAGGCCGGCACCGTCGTGCTGCTGCACGCCTGCTGCCACAACCCGACCGGCGCCGACCTCACCGCCGACCAGTGGCGCCAGGTCATCGAGGTGCTGGGCGAGCGCGGGCTGTTCCCGTTCGTGGACATGGCCTACCAGGGCTTCGACCAGGGCATCGCGCAGGACGCGGCCGCCGTGCGCCTGCTCGCCGCGTCGGGCATCGCGGAGTTCGTCGTCGCCAGTTCGTACTCCAAGTCGTTCTCGCTCTACGGCGAGCGCGTCGGCGCGCTGACCGTGGTCTCGGCCAATGCCGAACAGAGCCGCGCGGTGCAGTCGCAGATCAAGCGCATCGTGCGCGCGAACTACTCGAGCCCATCGACGCACGGCGCAGCGCTGGTCGCCGGCGTGCTCGGCAGCGACGAACTGCGCGCGCGCTGGGAGGCCGAGCTCGGCCAGATGCGCGAGCGCATCCACGCGCTGCGCGCCGGTCTGGTCGAGAAGCTCGCCGCACACGGCGCGCCGCAGTTCGCCTTCATCCAGGACCAGGCGGGCATGTTCTCGTATTCGGGCCTGAGCCGTGCGCAGGTCGACCGGCTGCGCGACGAGTTCGGCATCTACGCCGTCGGCACTGGGCGCATCTGCGTTGCGGCGCTGAGTCTGAAGACGCTCGACTACGTCGCCGAGGCGGTGGCGACGGTGTCGCGCTGAGCCACGCATGCGCGCCAGGCGGCGTTCGCGATCCCGCGACGCAGTCGTCGGCAATCGCCCGGGCGCGCCACCGCGCCCGGTGCGGCCGCCGGGGTGGCGGCGCGTGCTGCGCTCGCCCTTGGCCTGGGCTGCGGCCTGTACAGCATTCGCGATCGTCGCCGGACGCCACGCAATGGCGTTCCCGCCATATCTGGCGGTATTGCTGGCCGGGGTGCTCTGTGGCGTGTCCTTCGTCGCCGCGACCTTCCGGGTCTCGTCGCCGCGTCTGGGCGTCGTACTCCATGTCGCCGGCGCCGCGGTAGGCGTCGGGGTGGTGGCGTGGGCGATCCACGGCAACCTGCCCGAGTTGTCCCCACTGCCCGAACCGCTGCGCCATGCCGTGCTCTGGGTGCAGCTGGGGATCGCGCCGATGTTCGGCTGGATCTGGCTGGCCCTGCTCGGACGGGTGAGCGGGTACTTCCAGCGCGACGCCCAGGCGCGCGCGGCGACGATGACGCGAACGCAGTGGCGCCGCGACGGCGCTGCCTGGACGCTGTGCTTTCCGGCCGTGCCCATGCGCACGCGCACCCTCGTCGCACTGATCGCATCGGTGACGGTGGTCGCCGGGGCGCTGGCGATCGCCGGCCTGATCGCGTTTTACGACGTCGCGCTGCGCATCGGCGCCTACGGCGCGATCCTGCTCTTCGCCTTGGTCGTTGGCCTGCCCGGCTATCTGGTGCTGACGGCGCTGCTGCGTCGTGGCACCGAGACCGTGACGCTGCGCATCGATGCGCAGCGCCTGACCCTGGAGCGCCCGGGCCAGCCGCCGCGAAGCGTTGCTTTGCGCGATCTCACGCTGTTCCGCTGGCAGAGCGCATCGGACCACGCGCGGCTCGAATTCACCGCGCCCGGTATCGAGGCGGTGAGTCTTCTGGCCGGCGTGGCGCGCGTGCCGCGCGGCACCAGCGCCGAACTGCCGGCGCTTGTGCCGCAACTGGTGCAGTGGCTGACCGCGGCGGGCCTGCGCGAACGGCCGGTCCGGGTCGCGGCGCGGCCGCGGACGTTCGCGCGCGATTGATGCATCGGATCGGCCGGCGACCGGACCGATCATCTGCACCGAAATGTGGCGCGGTCGCGTTGCCGGCATAGGGCCGGGTGTAGCGCCGTGCGCCTGCTCGCCGGCGGCTACTCAAACAAGGAGATCGCACGCAGTCTGTTTCTGGCCGAGGGCACGGCGAAGAACGACGTGTCGGCGATCCTCGACAAGCTCGGCACCCGCGACCGTACGCGCGCGGTGCGCAAGGCGATCACGCTGCGCGTCATCTGACCCCGCCCGCCGCCGCGGCGACGGGATTGATGCGGATCAAGGCGCTCGCCCTCGCAGCGCGCTAGCCTGATCTTCCCTTGACTGTGCTGGAGCCTGACGATGGACAAGACGATGAAGGCGGCGGTGGTCCGCGAATTCGGCAAGCCGTTGGTCATCGAGGAGGTCGCGGTGCCGCGCCCGGCGGCCGGCGACATCCTGGTCAAGATCGAGGCCTGCGGCGTCTGCCATACCGACCTGCATGCGGTCGATGGCGACTGGCCAGTCAAGCCCAACCCGCCGTTCATTCCCGGCCACGAAGGCGTGGGCCACGTGGTCGCGGTTGGCCAGGGCGTGACCCACATCAAGGAAGGTGACCGGGTCGGCATTCCGTGGCTGTACTCGGCCTGTGGCCATTGCGAACACTGCCTGGGCGGCTGGGAGACGCTGTGCGAGGCGCAGCAGAACAGCGGCTACTCGGTCAACGGCGGTTTCGCCGAGTACGCGCTGGCCAATGCCGGCTACGTCGGCCACCTGCCGAAGAACGTCGGCTTCGTCGAGATCGCGCCGGTGCTGTGCGCCGGCGTCACCGTCTACAAAGGCCTGAAGGTCACCGACACCAAGCCCGGCGACTGGGTCGTGATCTCGGGCATCGGCGGCCTGGGCCACATGGCGGTGCAGTACGCCCGCGCCATGGGCCTGAACGTGGCCGCCGTCGATGTCGACGACGCCAAGCTCGACCTCGCCACGCGGCTAGGCGCGACGGTCACGGTGAATGCGAAGACCACCGATCCGGTCGCCTACCTGAAGAAGGAGATCGGCGGCGCGCACGGCGCGCTGGTCACCGCGGTCTCGCCCAAGGCCTTCGAGCAGGCGATCGGCATGGTCCGCCGCGGCGGCACGGTCTCGCTCAACGGCCTGCCGCCGGGCGAGTTCCCGCTCGACATCTTCGGCATGGTGCTCAACGGCGTGACCGTGCGCGGCTCGATCGTCGGCACCCGCCTGGACCTGCAGGAGTCTCTGGACTTCGCTGCGCAGGGCAAGGTCGCCGCGACGGTCTCGACCGATCGCCTGGAGAACATCAACGACGTGTTCTCGCGCATGCACGCGGGCAAGATCGAAGGGCGCGTGGTGCTCGATTTCGCGGCCTGATCTGCAACGTGCCGCCGGCCCGAATGAGGCCGGCGGCACAGGCGCGTCGCAGGGCGTCTGCTACGGTGCACGGCCCTCGTTGCGCCCGCCTGCCGATGCCTCTGCCGTTCGTCGCGTTCCGCTCCGCCCCGTTTCTCGCGTCCCTGTCGCTGGCGATCGCCGCCTGCTGCGCCGCCGTCCCGGCCGGCGCGTTCGATGCGCCGCGCACCCTCGAACGGGTGCGGGTCGACGCCACCCGGCTGCGTGGAGTGTCGGACTTCGACACGCCGGCGTCGGTCGATGCGTTGCGGCTCGACGATGCCGACAGCAACCGCGGCGGCACCGTTGCCTCCGAGCCGCTGGCCGGCGTGCCGGGGCTGCTCGCGCGCGACCGCCAGAACCACGCGCAGGACACCCAGCTGTCGATCCGCGGCTTCGGCGCGCGTTCGACCTTCGGCGTGCGCGGCGTGCGGCTCTATGCCGACGGCATTCCGGCCTCGATGCCCGACGGGCAGGGTCAGCTCTCGCATTTCAGCCTGGTCGGCGGTGATCGGATCGAGATCATGCGCGGGCCGTTCTCGTCGCTGTACGGCAATTCCTCGGGTGGTGTGGTGCAGATCTGGAGCGCCGACGGCGCGCCGGGCGACGACTGGCGATTCAAGGCCAGCCACGGGCGCGATGCCACCACGAGCCTGGCCGCGCAGCTGCGCGGCGGCAGCGAGACGGTGGGTTACAACTTCGCGCTGTCGCGCTTCGACACCGATGGCTGGCGCGATCACAGTGCCGCGCGCCGCGATTCGGCGAACGCGAAGCTGCGCTTCGATCTGGGCGATCGGCGGCGCCTGGATCTGGTCGCCAACTGGGTCGATATCGACGCCCAGGACCCGCTGGGCCTGAGCGCCGACCAGGTCCGCGCGAACCCGCGTCAGGTCGCGCCGGTGGCGCGGCAGTTCGACACCCGCAAGACGGTGCGCCAGCAGCAGGCCGGCGTCGTCTACGAACACGGTGTGGGCGAGGCGCATACCCTGCGCGCGATGGCCTATGGCGGTGAGCGCGCGGTGGTGCAGGTGCTGCCGATCCCCGCGGCGGCACAGGCCAACCCGCTGAACTCAGGGGGCGTGATCGACCTGGACAACGCCTACGGTGGGCTCGACCTGCGCTGGAGCTGGGAAGGCGCACTCGCCGGCCGGCCGCTGGAACTGACCGTCGGCGCGAACGCCGACCGCCAGCGCCAGCATCGCCAGGGCTTCGAGAACTTCGCCGGCGACGCGCTCGGCGTGCGCGGCGCCCGGCGCCGCGACGAGCGCAACACGGTCGAGAACCGCGACCAGTTCGCACAGGCGTACTGGGCGTTCGCACCGCGCTGGTCGCTGCTGGCCGGTGTGCGCCACAGCGAGGTCGAATTCGTCTCGCGAGATGCCTACGTCACCGCGACCAATCCCGACGACAGCGGTCGCATCGCCTACCGCCAGACGTCGCCGGTCGCCGGGCTGATGTTCGCACCGCGCGACGACCTGCGCGCCTACCTGTCGGCCGGCCGTGGCTTCGAGACGCCGACCTTCAACGAGCTGGGCTATCGCAGCGATGGCGGCGCCGGGCTGGCCTTCGACCTTGCGCCGGCGATCAGCGACAACCTCGAGCTCGGTGCCAAGTGGCGCGCGCCCACCGGCGCCACGTGGAACGCCGCGCTGTTCCGCGCCGACACCGATGACGAGCTCGCGGTCGCGCGCAATGTGGGCGGCCGCAGCAGTTTCCAGAACGTGGGACGCGCGCGTCGCCAGGGCGCCGAACTGTCACTGCGCCAGCCGCTGGGCGCGGCCTTCGAACTCCGTGTCGCGGCGACCTGGCTCGATGCGACCTTCCGCGACGCCTACCGCGTCTGCACCGGCGCGGGCTGCACCGTGCCGACGACGCCGGTCGCGGCCGGCGCGCGCATCCCCGGCGTGCCGGCGCGCCAGCTGTTCGCGCGGCTGGACTGGACCGGTGGCCCCTGGAGCGCGGCGATCGAAGGCGTCGGCGTGGGCGATGTCGTGGTCGACGATCTGGCCACCGGGCGCGCTGCGGGCTACGCGCTGCTGCATCTGGAAGGCGCGCGCCGCTGGCGTTTCGAGGCCGGCGAGCTGCGCACGTTCCTGCGCGTGGACAACCTGCTCGATCAGGCCTACATCGGCTCGGTGATCGTCAACGAAGGCAACGGCCGGTTCTACGAACCCGGCCCCGGCCGCGGCGTGCTGCTCGGCGCGCAGTGGACCTGGCACCGCTGAACGAAACATCAGCGCATCGTGCGCAGCCGACGCCTCACACGTCGCCGCCGCTGGCCCAGCCTTCGCCGGTGCCGCGATGGAACACCCGGTCGCTGTCGTGCACCGTGCCGGCATCGATCGCGTCCAGCGGCGCCAGCCGCGCATAGATCGGCGCGAAGTCCGGACGCGTGGCCTCCATCAACTGCTCGAAGCTGTCGATGACGAAGTAGGTCTTCTGGAAGGTGTCGATGCGGTAGCGCGTGCGCATGATCCGCTCCAGATCGAAGCCGATGCGATTGGGCGCGTCGGATTCGAGCGAATGGATCGATTCGCCCTTCGACGACACGATGCCGGCACCGAAGATGCGCAGGCCCTGCGCCTGTCGGATCAGCCCGAATTCCACGGTGTACCAGTACAGTCGCGTGAGGTGCTGCAGCGCGTCGGGGCCGATGCCGTGCGCCTTGACCCCGCCGCGGCCGTAGGCCTGCATGTAGTCGGCGAACACCGGGTTCATCAGCAGTGGCACGTGGCCGAACAGATCGTGGAACAGGTCCGGTTCCTCGATGTAGTCGATCTGGTCCGGACGGCGGATCCACCACGTCACCGGGAAGCGGCGATTGGCGAGGTGGTCGAAGAAATCGAGCTCCGGCAGCAAGCCCTCGACGCCCATCAGCGTCCAGCCGGTTGCGGCCTCGAGCACGGCGTTGAGCTCGGAGAATTTCGGAATCGCGTCGGGTGTCATGCCCATTGCGTCCTGCGCCTCCAGAAACTCGTCGCAGGCGCGCCCGACCAGCAGCGCGCGCTGGCGCGCATAGAGTGCGGCCCAGGTGGCGTGGTCGTCGGCGCTGTAGTCGTCCCACGGCTGTTCGACGATGCCGGTGGCGTAGACCGGGACCTTGCCCTTGTCGGTCTGCAGGTTCTCGACCCGGCGCGGGGCGCTCGAAGGCTGGGCGGACATCGCACGCTCCTAGGAAGAACACGAGGCTTTCGACGATAACGCCCCAGGCCCGCAACGGGGTTGCGTTCGTTGCGCGCAAGGCTGGTTCGCGCGCAAGATCCGTGCGTCTGAATACGAAATGGAGCAATTCATGGCTGCCGCGACGCTGGACCGCACCGATCTGCTGCTGCTCGCCGAGCTGCAGCGCAACGGCCGACAGAGCAATGCCGACCTCGCCGAGCGCGTGCACCTGTCGGCCTCGGCGTGCCTGCGCCGGGTCCAGCGGCTCGAACGCGACGGGGTCATCGCCGGCTACCGCGCCGAGGTCAATGCCGAGCGCCTGGGGCTTGGGCTGCAGGCGTTCGTTCGCGTGCAGCTCAAGCACCACGACAGCGCTGCGGTCGCCGGATTCGCGCAGCTGGTCGACGACTGGGACGAGGTCGTGGCCTGCCATGCGCTGACCGGCGACATGGACTATCTACTGCAGGTCGCGGTGCGCGACCTCGAGCATTTTTCGCGCTTCCTGCTCGATCGACTGCTCAACCAGCCGGCGGTCGACGACGTCAATTCCAGCTTCGTACTGCGCACCGTCAAGGCCTGGCGCGGGCTGCCGCTGCCGGTCTGAGCGCCGCACCGGTGTTGTGCAGACTGCGGTCAATAGCACCAAGATGGTGCATTGTCTTCCGTCTCGTACCGCACAGAATCGACGCAAGTCATTGATCTGAAGGACGGCCTGCAGTTGGCACGCAGGTTGCTTGATCAGGGGCACACCCAACATCAAGGCGGTCGTTCCCGATGTCCATCGACAACGTCGAAAAGCTGATCAAGGACCACAAGATCGAGTTCATCGATCTGCGCTTCACCGACATGCGCGGCGTGCAGCACCACGTTACGTTCCCGCAGTCGATCGTCGAGCCCGGCCTGTTCGAGGACGGCAAGATGTTCGACGGCTCGTCGATCAGCGGCTGGCGCGGCATCCAGAACTCGGACATGGTGCTGATGCCCGACGCCTCGACCGCGTTCGTCGACCCGTTCACCGCCGACCCGACGCTGGTGATCACCTGCGACATCCTCGACCCGACGACGATGCAGTCCTACGAGCGCGACCCGCGCGGCATCGCCAAGAAGGCCGAGGCCTTCCTCAAGTCCAGCGGCATCGCCGACCAGGCCTTCTTCGGCCCCGAGCCGGAGTTCTTCATCTTCGATTCGGTGCGCTACGGCAACGAAATGGGCCACACCTTCTTCCACATCGATTCGGAAGAGGCGCATTGGAACTCGGCCAAGGAATACGAGGGCGGCAACAGCGGCTACCGGCCCGGCATCAAGGGCGGCTACTTCCCGGTTGCGCCGCTCGACTCGCTGCACGACATCCGTGCCGAGATGTGCAAGACGCTGGCCCAGGTCGGCATCGAGGTCGAAGTCCATCACCACGAGGTCGCCAATGCCGGCCAGTGCGAGATCGGCACCCGCTTCAATTCGCTGGTCGCCAAGTCCGACGAACTGCAGACGCTCAAGTACATCGTCAAGAACGTCGCCTTCCGCAATGGCAAGACCGCGACCTTCATGCCCAAGCCGATCGTCGGCGACAACGGCAGCGGCATGCACGTGCACCAGTCGCTGGCCAAGGGCGGCACCAATCTGTTCACCGGCGACGGCTATGGCGGCCTGAGCCAGACCGCGTTGTGGTACATCGGCGGCGTGTTCAAGCACGCGCGTGCGATCAACGCGTTCGCCAATGCCTCGACCAACTCCTACAAGCGCCTGGTGCCGGGCTTCGAGGCGCCGGTGATGCTGGCCTACTCGGCCTCCAACCGCTCGGCCTCGTGCCGCATCCCGTATGTCGCCAACCCGAAGGCGCGCCGCATCGAGATGCGTTTCCCCGATCCGATGCAGTCGGGCTACCTTACGTTTGCCGCGCTGATGATGGCGGGCCTGGATGGCATCAAGAACCAGATCGACCCGGGCGGCCCCAGCGACAAGGACCTCTACGATCTGCCGCCGGAGGAAGAGAAGAACTTCCCGACCGTGTGCCATTCGCTCGACCAGGCGCTCGAAGCGCTCGACGCCGACCGCGAGTTCCTCAAGGCCGGTGGCGTGTTCACCGACGACTTCATCGATGCCTACATCGCGTTGAAGATGAAGGAAGTCACCGCGTTCCGCAGCGCGACCCATCCGCTGGAGTACCAGTTGTACTACGCGATCTGATGCACCCCAAGGGCCTGCCGCACGGCAGGCCCTTCTTCGTTTCACCGCGCAAGCGGCGCCGTACGCAGTCGACGAGGGATCGAAAGCGGCCAACAGACGCCATAGAGCGCCGGTCGCGGCGGACGACAGCCAGGGGGCAGGTCGCCACGCCGAAGCACCATCTGCTCGGCATCGCCGATGCAAGCAGCAATGACCGGGGAGGGCTTTCCTTTCAGATGAGGAGCCTGTCATGTCGTCATGCAAGCACGTACGCAAGGCCTTGCTGTGCGCAGGATTGCTGTCGGGGGGCGCCGCGCACGCGGAGGTGTCCGGCACGATCACGTTGACCAGCGATTATCTGTTTCGCGGCATCACCCAGACCGACGAGAAACCTGCCCTGCAGGGGGGCGTGGAGTGGGCGCACGAGAGCGGCGTCTATGCCGGCACCTGGGGCAGCAGCATCAGTTGGCTCGCCGACAGCGATCCAGAGGTGTCGAGCCAACTCGAACTCGACGGCTACCTCGGTATCCGCGGCGACTTCGGTGACTCGGGCGTCGGCTGGGATGTCGGTGCCGTGCATTACTGGTATCCGGGCCGCTATCCGGCCGGCTTCGACAAGGCCGACACCACCGAGCTCTATGCCGGGCTGAGCTGGGGAATCCTCAGTGCGAAGTACGCCTACGCCGTGACCGACCTGTTCGGCATTCCCGACTCGGACGGCAGCAGCAACCTTGACGTCGGCCTGGGCTGGGAGTTCGCCCCGGGCTGGTCGCTCAACGGCGCCGCCGGCAAGCAGTGGGTCGCCGGCAGCGCGGGCACGGCGACCTACGCGTTCTGGTCGGCGGGCGTGGGCAAGACCTTCGACAACGGCTTCGACCTCGCCCTGACGTGGCACGACAACGACCTCGTCGGTCCCGACGACACCCTCACTTTCGCGATCACCCAGTCGTTCTGACACGGCGATCGTGCAACCGGAGACATCCATGAAACTGATCACCGCGATCATCCGCCCCTTCAAGCTCGACGAGGTCCGCGAGGCGCTCGGCGAGGCCGGCGTGACCGGCCTGACGGTCACTGAGGTCAAGGGGTTCGGACGTCAGAAGGGCCACACCGAGCTCTACCGCGGCGCGGAGTACGTCGTCGACTTCCTGCCCAAGCTCAAGATCGAATGCGCGGTCACCGACGAAGCCTACGAGGCCGCGCTCGAGGCGATTACCGCGGCCGCGGCGACCGGCAAGGTCGGCGACGGCAAGGTCTTCGTCGTCGCGCTCGAACAGGTCCTGCGTATCCGTACCGGCGAGATCGGCGCCGATGCGCTCTAACCCCATCCGGAGACATGCCATGAACTCGATCCAAACCCGCGGGTGGACCACCCGGATGCAGGCGGCGGGCCTGTCGCTGCTGTGCGCGCTCGCACTGCTCGGCGTCTCGACCGGCGCGATGGCACAGGCTCCCGAGGCGACGCCCCCGATGTTCGACAGCGGCAACGTCGCCTGGATGCTGACCTCCACGCTGCTGGTGTTGATGATGGTGGTGCCGGGACTGGCGCTGTTCTACGGCGGCATGGTCCGCGCCAAGAACGTGTTGTCGGTGCTGGTGCAAGTGCTGGTGGTGTTTTCGGTGGTGATCCTGCTGTGGATCGCCTACGGCTACAGCGCCGCGTTCACCCCCGGCAACGCATTCTTCGGCTCGTTCACCGACAAGGCCTTCCTGCGCGGGATCACCCCGCAGAGCGATGCCGGCGGCTTGCCGGAGTTCCTGTTCGTGGTGTTCCAGTCGACCTTCGCCGGGATCACCGCCGCACTGGTGATCGGCGCTTTCGCCGAGCGCATCAAGTTCTGCGCGGTGCTGCTGTTCTCGGTGCTGTGGGTCACGTTCGCCTACCTGCCGATGGTCCACATGGTGTGGAGCGGCGAGGACGGGTTCCTCGCCCACAAGGGCGTGATCGACTTCGCCGGCGGTACCGTGGTGCACATCAATGCCGGCATCGCGGGACTGATCGGCGCGTACTTCGTCGGCCGCCGACTGGGCTACGGCCGCGAGGCGCTCAAGCCGCACAGCGTGCCGTTCACCTTCATCGGCGCCTCGCTGCTGTGGGTCGGCTGGTTCGGCTTCAATGCCGGTTCGGCGTTGGCCGCCGACGCCAGTGCGGCGTTGGCGATGATCAACACGATGGTGGCCACGGCTGCCGGCGTGGTCGCCTGGAGCCTGGTCGAAGCGATCAGCAAGGGGCGACCGTCGGCACTGGGCGCAGCCTCGGGCGCAGTGGCCGGCCTGGTCGGTGTGACGCCGGCTGCCGGCAGCGTCGGGCCGATCGGCGCACTGGTGATCGGCGTGGCCGCTGGCGCGGTCTGCGTGTGGGGCGTCAACGGCCTCAAGCGCCTGCTGCGCGCCGACGACACCGCCGACGTGTTCGGCGTGCACGCGGTGGGCGGCATCGTCGGCGCGATCCTGACCGGCGTCTTCAGCGATGCCTCGCTCGGCGGCACTGGGATCGAGGGCTCGATCGGCGCCCAGGTCTGGGCGCAGACCTTCAGCGTGCTGTTCACGATTCTCTGGTGCGCCGTCGTCACCACGCTCGCGATCCTGGTCACGCGCGCGGTCGTCGGGCTGCGCGTGAGCGAGGAGGACGAGCGCCAAGGCCTGGACATCGTCTCGCACGGTGAATCGGCCTACGAGAGCTGATCGGGGAAGGGGCCGCGCGGGCGGCAGTGGGGACTGCCGCCCGCGCCTGCAGGCAAGCAGGCGCGATTTGTCCGCGGCGCGGCGGCGGGGCTAGGATGCCGTCCACATGATCGGCCCCCGCCCTTGTCGATGACCGCCGCGCTGCACGTCGCCGTGCTCGAGGACGAGGCCATGCTCCGCGAGCGGATCCTGCTGCCCGGTCTGCAGCGTTTCGGCTTCGCCGCGGTCGGGTTCGAGACCATCGCGGCCTTGCGCGCGCATCTCGATGCGCACCCGGTCGACCTGGTCGTCCTCGACGTCGGCCTGCCCGATGGCGACGGCTTCAGTCTTGCGCGCGCGCTGCGTGAGACGCGCCCGCAGTTGGGCGTGGTGATGCTGACCAGCCGCGCCGAGACCGGCGACCGCGTTCGCGGCTTGACCGAGGGCGCGGACGCGTATCTCACCAAGCCGATCGAGATCGATCTGCTCGCCGCCACGCTGCACAGCCTCGCGCGGCGCCTGGAGACCATCGCGCCCGCTGGTATGCCCGCCACGCCGCATGGGTGGCGTCTGAGTGCCGACGGTTGGTGCTTGCTGTCGCCATCGGGCGGCTCTGCGGCACTGACCCAGAGCGAACGGCGGCTGTGCCGGCGGCTGTTCGACACCCCCGGCGAGCTGGTGGCGCGCGAAGCGCTGATCGAGGCCTTGACCGACCAGATCCACGACTTCGATGCGCACCGCATCGACTCGATGATCCATCGTCTGCGCAGCAAGGCCCGCACCCGCTGCGGCGAGATGTTGCCGCTGACGGCCGTGCACGGCCGCGGCTACATGCTCACGCCACAGGGCTGAGCGGCAACGCGATCCGGAACGTGGTGCCGACGCCCGGCGCGCTGGTCACGGCGATCGTGCCGCCGGCGGTGGTCACCAACTCGTGCACCACCGCCAGACCCAGGCCGGTGCCGCTGTCGGCGGGCTTGGTGCTGAAAAAGGGCTCGAACACGCGTGCGGCCACCTCGGGCGGCATGCCCGCACCGTCGTCGTGCAGGGCGATCGCGACATGGTCGGGTGCGCGTCGTGCCTGGATGTCGAATGCGCCCGTGCCACCGATCGCATCGCGCGCATTGGAGGCCAGGTTGAGCAGCATCAGTTCGAACTGGCTGCGGTCGAACAGGATCGGCAGCGGCGCGGTGTCGCGATCGAAACGCAGCACGATGCGCGCATCGAGCAGTTGCCGGAGCATCGGCTGCAGCGCGTCGATCGCCTCGCCGGCGTCGAACACCTCGGCCTGGGTGTTGTCGCGGCGATTGAAGCGCAGCAGTCGGCGGCTGATCGCCATGCCGCGGCGCGCCGACGCTTCGACCGACGCCAGGCTGTTTTCGAGTTGTGCGGCGCGCTGCGCATCGCTGCCGCCGTCGTCCTCGTGGCGCTCGGCCGAAAACCCCGCGATGACCGAGAAGATGTTGTTGAAATCGTGCGCCATTCCACTGGCCATGCGCTCGGTGATCTCTTTCTTCTGCGCATGGATGAGCTGGGCGTGCGTGCGCTCGCGTTCACGGATCTCCTGCTCGAGCGCGGCGCCGCGCGCATTGGATTCGCGCAGGCTCTCGCGCAGCGCCTCGGTCGTGCGGTCGATGAGGATGGCGACGAGCAGATAGGTGAACAGCACCGACGGCAGGTTGTAGAACGCACGGGCCGGCGTCTGTGCGAACAGCACGTATGCGTCGTGCACCGCGCCCAGCACCACGCTCGATGCGAGCAGCGCAAAGCTCGTCCACAGCGCGCGCCGCCCCAGCACCAGGCCGCTGAGCAGCATCACCAGCAGTTGCGCGAGCTGGTCGGGAATCTGCTGTTGCAGGCCGTTGAGCGCCATGTTCACCGCGAACACCGCCAGCAGCACGCCGATCAGCAGCTTGACCGCCAGGCGGAAGCGGCCATAGCGGATCAGCGCCAAGCCACCCAGTGCGATCAGGCCGATCGCCAGGCTCATCGACAACGAGACGGCGATCTGCCACGGCAGCCCTTCGGCACGCAGCATCGGCCAACTCGCCACCAGGGCGAACGCCACTGTCGCAGGCACGGTGACGCCGAGAAACAGCAACAGCCCCTGGATCACGCGCGCATTGCGTTGATCGACCGGGTCTTGGACCGGTGCGCGATCGAGCCAGTGCAGGAACGGGCGGTACATGGCGAGTCCGGCAGGCCGTGAGAATCGCGTGATCTTCCGGCGAGATGTTGCGGGTGACAAGAGGCGCCGGCCGCTCGTACGGTCGCAGACGGGGACGCCCTACCCGATCGGGATGACAGGGCCAAGACACGGAAGCCAGTGATGGCGGGCGCAGGCCCGCCGCACGGCTTCGCTCGCCTTCACGAAACGCCTGCTGGAGACCTCCGAAATGAATCGCATCTACCGCACCCTCTGGAACGCCGAGCTCGGTCGCATGGTCGTGGCTTCGGAGCTTGCGCGCAGCCATGGTGGGCGTCGCGCCGCCGCGCTCGTCGCCGGCATCGCGCTGGCCTTGCCGTTGACGGCGATGGCGCAGGCCACCGCCATCGGTGTGCAGGCGTACGAAATGCCCGGGGCCGTCGACGACACCACGCAGGGCCGGTACTTCCAGGCCAGCGGTAGCGCCGAGAGCGACGCTGGCGCTTACGTCGAGGGCGACAACGCCCTTGCGGCAGGCGAGGCGGCCTCCGCGATCGGCAATGGCGCCGCGGCGCTGGGCGCGGGGGCGGTCGCCTACGCCGACAACGCAACCGCGCTCGGGCACGACAGCCTGGCCACGGGCACGTCCGCGACCGCCCTGGGCGGCGTGTTGCAACTGGACTACAGCGCAGTCGGCGAGTTCGGCGTGGTCCTCGACCAGCAGACGGCTGCCAACGGGCTGGCCGCCACGGCGCTGGGCGCAGGCGCACGCGCCGACGACGACTTCAACACCGCGATCGGCGCGCAGACCGAGACCAGCGGCAAGTCGGCGGTCGCGATCGGCGGCATCGTCGACGTGCTCGAGGAGCAGCTCGGCAGTGATTTCGCCGGCCGCGAACTGCAGAACACCCAGGCGGTCGGCCGCTTGTCGACCGCCATCGGCGGCGGCGCCCAGGCGACTGACTACGCCGCGACCGCGATCGGTGCGCTGTCGCGGGCCAGCGGCATCCGCGCGGTTGCGATCGGCTACGGCAGCCAGGCCCTGGCCTATGACGCCACCGCGCTCGGCGACCGCGCTGTCGCCGGGGACGAGTGGGCGACCGCGGTCGGCGGCGGCGCCCGCGCCACGCACCTGCGGTCCAGCGCCCTGGGCAGCTTCGCCAGCGCGATGGCCGAGAACGCCACGGCGGTCGGTCAGGCCGCGATGGCCAACAATGTCAACAGCACCGCCGTGGGCAGCGGCTCCTGGGCGGCAGGCGCCAACAGCATCGCGATCGGCAAAGCGTTCGTGTGGAACAGCAACCCATGGGGCGAGGAAACCGTGCTGTTCACCGATGGCATCGCGATCGGCACCGATGCTGAGGTGCACGGTGGCCGCTCGATCGCGATCGGTGCCGGTGCCATCGTTGGCGGGTGGAGCATGCCCGACGACAATGGCCTGCCGCGCAATGTCGAAAACGCCGTTGCACTGGGCGCCGGTGCGGTGGCCGATCGCGACCGCTCGGTCTCTGTGGGACGTACGGGCGCCGAGCGCCAGATCACCCATGTTGCGGCTGGCACCGAGGCGACCGACGCGGTGAATCTGGCGCAACTCGACGCGGTGGCCGCCGAGGCCTCGCGCTACCTTCAGGCGACGGGCAGCGCCGACAGCGATGCGGGCGCCTACGCCGAAGGCGAGAATGCGCTGGCGGCCGGCGAGGCGGCCTCTGCAGTCGGCGCCGGTACGGTTGCGCTCGGGGCCGGCGCGGTGTCGTATGCGAACAACGCCACTGCGCTTGGCCGCGACAGCCTGGCGGTCGGCGACTCGTCGACCGCGCTCGGCGGCATCCTCGACATCGACTACAGCGCACTGCCGCGCGGCGTGGTGATCCACAGCCAGACCGCCGCCTCGGGGCTGGGCGCAACGGCTGCGGGCGCTGGCGCCCAGGCCAACGGCGACTTCAATACCGCGATCGGTGCGCAATCGGAGACCAGCGGCAAGTCGGCCGTCGCGGTCGGCGGCATCGTCGACGTGCGCGAGGACGAGATCGGCTCGAACTTCGCGGGCCAGGTCCTGCGCAACACCAAGGCGCAGGGCCGCCTGTCGACGGCGCTCGGCGGCGGCGCGCAGGCCACCGAGTACGCGGCGACGGCGATCGGTGCATTGGCTGAAGCCACTGCCATCCGCTCGATCGCGATCGGCTATCGGACACGGGCCACCGCTTACGATGCGATCGCGATCGGCGATCGCGCACAGGCCACGTTCGACTTCACCACGGCGATCGGCTCGGGCGCGCGCGCCAACGCCAAGGGCACCACGGTGATCGGGTCGAGCGCAAACGCCCTCTATGAAGGTGGCACGGCACTGGGTAACGCGGCATCTGCCCGCAACGTCAACGCCGTCGCGCTCGGCGCGGCGGCGGCCGCGGCCGGGCAGAACTCGATCGCGATCGGCAACCGATCGATGGTCTGGAACGGCGACTTCTTCGCGCCGTCGCCGATCCTCTATCTCAACAGCATCGCCATCGGCGTCGGCACCAACACCTACGGCACGGACTCGATCGCGCTGGGCACGTCGGCGATCGTCGGTCGCCAGCAGGCCAATGGCCTGTGGACGGGCGTCGACAACAGCGTCGCCCTGGGCGCGAACTCGTGGGCGAACCGAGAGAACACGATCTCGGTCGGCCGTGCGGGCGCCGAACGTCAGATCGCCAACGTCGCCGCCGGCACCGAAGCAACCGATGCGGTGAACCTGGCGCAACTCGATGCCGTCGCCGATGGCCTGGGCGAGCTGTCGGCCAATGCCGTGGCCTACGACGACACCGACAAGGCGCGCATCTCGTTGGCCGGCGCCGAGGGCACGGCGATCACCAATGTCGCCGCGGGCGACCTCACCGAAGACAGCACCGATGCCGTGAACGGCGGTCAGCTGTTCGAGACCAATACGCGGGTGACGGCGGTCGAAGGCCGCGTGGACGACCTGGACACGCGCATCGGCGATGTGGCCGGCGTCGCGCAGAACGCGGTGGCC